>JAQGOF010000123.1 GCA_028293745.1 Gammaproteobacteria bacterium
CCGGATGGTAGAGGGATGACATGAGCGTCCAGTGGGGAGCAGGCCTTCATACATCGAGTGGAGGGCGCGTCGATGCGGCCGCATACGAGCAATATATTGGACGATGGTCGCGACTGTTTGTACCAGCCGCCAATGTGGGGCGTTCTCGCTGACACACTCAGTCGGTATCTTCCCAGCCAAGCAAGGGCGATGCAGCTGTCATTTTCGTTGGCAGATCCCGCCCGGCTAGAGCATATCTTCGACATCGCCGGCTTTCGCGACGTTCGCGTGCGTCCCGAGACGCGCCAGGGAAGTTTCGAGTCCTTCGACGAGTATTGGGCTCCAATTGAATCGGGTGTTGGGCAGTTGCCGCAAGCCTACCTCGCACTTCCCGAAACGAGCCGGCGTTCGGTTCGGGACGAGGTGTGCACGCGCCTCGCGCAATTCGAGGCCAATGGGCGGCTTGTGATGAGCGTGGAAATGTTGATTGGGAGCGGTCGGGCGTAGTGCTTGTGCCGGATGGCCATACCGACCACTGTGACCGTGCGGTAGCCAGTCCAGGCCCCAAAGCGGCCGCTCGCGAACGGCAGAAGAGGGTCGCTATGCAAAGCTTTGCATAGCGACCCCTATGCATAGTACGCAACTAGGCATAGGCGGCGGATGGCGGGTTGCACGAAAGCCGGGAAAATCAGCCCCGCGGCGCCTCGCCTCGGCCTATCGAACTTCGCATAGTTTCGTCGTGCACATAGACTCAGGTGCTCTGTTGTGCAGTACCCCTACGAAATCGTAATGCCGTACCGGATACCGATGGCCAAAAGAATCATGTTGCCGCTTGCGGCGCGCCGGTGAATGGCCCGATGTCGACTTCTGCGCTCTACTGAAAAACCGGCGGCGTCAGAGCAGCTTTCATCGTTCGTTCAGCCCGAAACTATGCAGAGTTCGCTGGTCTCCAAACCCTGCAAAAATAGGGATCGCTGCTTCTCTTATGCCTAGTTGCGTACTATGCATAGGGGTCGAGAGGGCGCATTCGCGACCGGCGCCGAGCGGCCAGAAGCGGACCGGCGGCCGCTCGCTAGCTTTGCTCGAAGCGGACGGTGACGATTGCACCTCATCGTCCTCGAATAGTCGCCTGATTTGGGGCGGTCAGCCGCATCCACGCGACATCGGCCATTTGACATTCACTGCTCCAACAGGCCGCACTGGCGAAGTGGGCCACCTCGCATGTAATTTTCGATCGATCGCGTGGACTAATACCTAGAATGAACAGCCAAGCGAGCGACCCGCCTTTGGACTTCGAGCAGCTAGTACGCGAGCACAGTGGCCGCATTCGGCATATCGCACGTCGTTTCGCGGCGAATGGCGCGGTGGACGACCTCGTTCAGGACATTCTCACGCGGTTGTGGCGTAGCTACGCCGGCTTCAGGGGTGATGCCAGGGTTGAGACCTGGATCTATCGGGTTGCCCTGAATGCCGCAATGACTCACCAGAGTGAGGCGGTCAAGGCGCGCACGTTGAAAGCCGCGGTGTCCGCACGGTCGGCGGCGACCGAGGGCGCACCTGGAGGTGCGAGCGCAGCAAGCATTCTCTCCGACTTCCTGAGCCAGCTCGGTGATGTCGATGCATCAATACTGATGATGTACATGGACGGGCTCACGGCTGATGAAATGAGCGGGGTCCTCGGCATCACGGGAAATGCGATCAACGTGCGCATTAACCGAATGAAACAGAAATTCAACGACGCCTATGTGGAATGAAAGAGCGAGGTGACCCGTGAAATTGGACGACCTGAAGGCGGCGTGGAAGCAAGAGATTGATCAGTCAGCCCGAGCGGAGGGTCTGCCAATGAACGCGATCATGAGTGACGTGAAGAAAATCAATCGTGAGGTTCGGTTCCGGGATTTCTGGATGATTTTCGCCCTCACTCTGGGTGCCCTGCTGTATTTGATTTTCGGGTGGTTAACCCAGGAGAACGTAGATTCGCTGTCGCGACTCGGCGTGCTTGTGTTCATTGCCGCCACGGCTGTCATGAGCGTTGCCCTGATTCGAGCCCGGAGCGTGACTCGGTCAGATGATTGGACATTGCGCTCCCGCATCGAAATGGAGATCGAGAAGCTGGAGAAACAGCGGAGCCTGATGAACCGCGTGGGCTACTGGTTCCTGTTACCGATGCTGATTGCCAACGGGATATCGTTGCTCGGTGGCCACCACGCGCGGACCGGAAGCTTGGTTCCGGATGCGCAGGGAATGGCTATTTTTGCCACCTGCGGCTTGGTATACGGGTTCACGTACTGGCTTGTTCGCCGGGAAACGAAGAGGAAATGGGACCCCGTTCTGGCGCGACTGCAGCGGCTCCACACTGATTTGTTAGGCTGACGAACGTCCGCTTCGTGCATTCCAGTGGCAGCTTCCGAGCGATCTGTGTGGCGTCTCAGGGTCGGTAGTACCCATTGAACGGACCGCCGGAACCGGCCAAAAGCGGCCGCAGGATGCCGGCCGTCGATGCCGCCCATCGACGTCATTCGGCTGTACGGCCTGTGTCTCAAAATCGAGCTGTCCTTCGAACAGGCTTTGCGCGTGCTCAGTTTTCCTGAGGGCTGCTGAGCACGCCGATGGTGTGCAGCCACTGCTCCACCAGCGCGGGCCAGCGGCCGATGGGCAGCTTGGTGGGGCGCAGGCCGAAGGCGTGACCGCCCTGCGCATACAGGTGCATTTCCGTGGGGACGCCAACTTTCTTCAGCTCGACGTAGTAGGTCAGCGAATGCTTCACGTCGTCCACGTTATCGTCCTCGGCGTGCAGCAGGAAGGTCGGCGGCGTGTCGGCGCGGACGCGGATGTCCGGGCGCAGGCTCAGGGTCGTCCCAGGCGTCCACAGGTGGCCGGGGTAGATGACAATAGCGAAGTCCGGTCGGCAGCTCAGCTCGTCGGCGGCATCCACCGGCGGATACGTCCGCTGCGCGAAGTGCGTGCTGACGGCAGCGGCGAGGTGCCCGCCAGCGGAAAAGCCGATCACGCCGACCTTGTGCGGGTCGACATGCCACTCCGCGGCGTGCTGGCGCATCAGCCCGAGCGTGCGCTGCGCGTCCTGCAGTGCCGTTTGCACCTTCGGGTAGAAGGTGCGCCCGTTCTTCATCGTCGGGCCCGAGTCGGGCACGCGGTACTTCAGCAACACGCAGGTGATGCCGCGCGAGGTCAGCCAGTCACAGATCTCCGTGCCCTCCAGATCCATGGCCAGGAACTGGTAACCCCCGCCGGGAAACACCACCACAGCAACGCCAGTGTTGCGGCCCTTGGCTGCATACACAGTCATTGTCGGCCGGCTGACATCGTTAGCCCTGGGCCACCACTCGCGTCCTGCGGGGGGACCGACAGACTCCGGTTTCGGGTTGGGCATCGCGTCGGGTACCGCGGCGGGCCAGATCGGCTCTTGTACATGGCCGGGCGAGGGTTGCCAGACGGCAGCGTCCGCCTGCAAATGGGCGCATGCAAGTACGTACAAGAAAATTACGAGGATCGGCTTGTGCATGGTCTCGATGGAAGTGGCGGGTTTCGACCTGAATATTGCTGTCAGAAGTGACCTCTGCCGAGCACGATAAGCGGTCTTTTTGGCAGAAGAAGGGCACGATTCGGGCAAATTGTGAAATCGTTCTCAAGGTTAGCGAGCTATGAACCTACCGGTGAAAGTTCAGGGGACGAATTCGCGCGGCAGTCAATGAGCCGAAGCCATGTTGATTCACTGACCGCTTCGGGTCGTGTCCAGTCCTTCGATGGACTGATCGGGAAAGTTCAATCCGCGCTTGGCACTTTGCGCCTGGGATTCGGAAGTAGGCGAGCGTAGCCGTGTTGGATCACTTCCGCGATGGGTTACTCGGCTCTTATATAACCCGACGGCAACGTCCTCGTTGCTGGCGAGCTCACTTCGATCCGCGCTCGG
>JAQGOF010000243.1 GCA_028293745.1 Gammaproteobacteria bacterium
GCGCATGTTGATCTTCGGATTGCGATCGACGAAATCATACAGACGCCGGGTACCGATGAGCGCACCCGTGATCGAGACACCCGGGTCAATGGGTTTCAGCGCATTGGTGACCACGCCCGCCTCGACCAAGCCGACCAGACCATCGCCGATCATGCCCGAATGGACGCCCAGATCGCGACGATCCTGGAGCAGACGCAGCATTGCGTCGGGCACTGCGCCAATCCCGACCTGCAGCACCGCGCCATCCTCGATATAGCCGGCCACTATTTTGGCAATCGCCAGATCGGTTTCACTGATCTGCGCTGGGAAGACCTCGACCGGGTTGCGCGCGACATGCACGGCACAGTCGATCCGTGCGGTCGGCAGCACTGCATCACCAAACGTAAATGGCACGCGCTCGTTCACCTCAGCGATGACCACCCGCGCCTTCGCCACAGCGGCCTGAACAAAGTCACCGATCAGGCCGAAGCTGTGATTGCCGTCGGTATCGGGCGGGCTGACCTGCACGAAAGCGACATCGCAACCGATCAAACCCTGCTCGATCATCGGTCCGACCTGGCTGACATGACAGGGAACGATGCCCAATCGGCCTGTCGCCGCAACCGTGCGCAGCGCACCGATTGCGCCCATGCTGGAAAGGTTCAGCCTTTCCGCGGCCTTTCCGTCCAGGATCCCCGAGAAGCTGGTGGCCGCGAACGCCGAAAGCTGGCCGATGCTCGAAGCTTGCGCGATGAGCGCCTCAACGAGTGTTGTGGGCTCACCGCACGCCTGGCCCCACACGATGTGATCGCCTGGGCGCAAAAAGGCGCCGAAGTCCAGCCCGTCCGCATG
The DNA here is from genome assembly GCA_028293745.1 of Gammaproteobacteria bacterium. Classification (GTDB taxonomy): domain Bacteria; phylum Pseudomonadota; class Gammaproteobacteria; order Steroidobacterales; family Steroidobacteraceae; genus 13-2-20CM-66-19. The sequence continues at coordinate 832 of JAQGOF010000243.1, forward strand.
AGTCGAGACCGTCATCGGCGTGCTGCGAGTGCCAACACCGCCTGCGCACGCGCGAGATGTGGCCGATCCAACATGGCGCCCTTGTGACCGATGGTGCCTGCACCTGGATTTGCGGCGAACAGGTCGACGATTTCCTGTGCCGACGCGAGCTCTTCGGCGCTTGGCGTGAAGGCCTCGTTGATCACATCGACTTGCGCCGGATGAATCGCGAGCATGCCGCGGTAGCCGGCTCGCCGCATGTTCGCCGCCCTTTTGCGCAGGCCTGCCTCATCTCGGAAATCGCCGTGGATCGTTTCGATGGCGGGCACGCCGGCAGCCGCAGCGCCGACGAGGCAAAGGCTGCGCGCCAGCTCATATGTGAAGTCATAGCCGCCGTAATCGCCGCGATTGTCGGTTGCACCGAGCGCGGTCGCGAGGTCTTCGCCGCCCCATGACATGGCAGCCACCCGTGGCACGCCGGCATAGCTACCTATCGCAAGCATGCTCTCAGGCATCTCGGTCACGAGGAGCATTACTTTGGTGACGCCGATTGCGATCCCCGCGGCCGCCTCGAACGCTGTCAGGTAATGGTCGAGCAGCTCCGCATCGGCACGGCCGCGCGGTTTTGGAAACATGATTCCGGCCGGAGCGGCCGGCATGACGGCCGCCAGGTCCGCGAGCGCATGCGGCCCTTGGATCGGATTGATCCGGACCCAGAGCCGGGCGCGATGTTTCGCATTCGCGCTGAGGAAGGCCGCAACCATCGACCGTGCCTTGGGCTTTTCTGCCTCGGCAACTGCATCTTCGAGGTCCAGGATGACGATGTCCGCAGTGCCGGCGGTGGCCTTCTCTATCTTCCGCTCGCTGTCGCCCGGCGCAAACAGCCACGAGCGCGCGTTGAGGCTTTCTCCAGGGATCGTCATTGTCTTTCCTCGTCCTCGACCTCGCACCGGCATCAGTACGACTTGGGCAGTTCCAGGACCTTCTCGGCCAGGTAGTTCAGGATCATGTGCGGGCTGACCGGCGCAATCCTCGGGATCAGGCATTCGCGCAGATAGCGCTCGACATGGTATTCCTGCGCATAGCCCATGCCGCCCAGGGTCAGCATGGCGGTATGGCAGGCCTCGAACGCGAACTCGCCCGCCAGGTATTTGCCCGCATTGGCCTCGACGCCGCATTCCAGACCTTGGTCAAACAGGGTCGCGGCCTTCATCACCATCAGGTTGGCCGCCTCGAGCTGCGCCCAACATTTGGCGAGCGGGTGTTGAATACCCTGGTTCATCCCGATCGGCCGGTTGAACACGATACGCTCGCGCGCGTAACGCGCGGCCCGGGAGATGGCGACGCGGCCGATGCCGACCGCTTCGGCGGCGACCAGGACGCGCTCCGGGTTGAGGCCGTGCAGGATGAGCCTGAACCCTTCCCCTTCCGGGCCGATCCGGTCCTCTTCCGGGATCCACAGGTCCTGGATGAAGAGCAGGTTCGAATCCACCGCATGCCGCCCCATCTTGTGAATCAGGCGCACCTCGATCCTGGATCGATCCAGGCTGGTGTAGAACAGCGAGAGTCCCTCGGTCTTGCGCTTGACCTGCTCGAGCGGCGTGGTGCGCGCCAACAGCAGCATCTTGTTGGCAACCTGCGCGGTGGAGATCCAGATCTTCTCGCCATTCACCTGATAACCGCCGTCGCGCCGTTCCGCGCGGGTCTTCAGCTCCGTCGTGTTGAGCCCTGCATTCGGCTCCGTGACGGCAAAGCAGACCTGGTGTTCTCCACGTACGACCGGAGGCAGCATTCGCTCCTTCTGCGCCTGTGTACCGAACAACACTACCGGCTGTAAGCCGAACACCGGAAGGTGGACGCTCGACGCGCCACTCATGCAGGCACCCGACTCGGCAATCGCCTGCATCATCACTGCGGCCTCTGTGATGCCGAGCCCCGACCCGCCGAATTCGGCCGGCGTTGCAATTCCCAGCCAGCCCGCCTCAACCATCGACTTGTAGAAATCGTGCGGAAAAACGCCTTCACGATCGCGCTCGAGCCAGTACTCGTCCGGAAAGCGCGCGCAGTGCTTCAGGATGGCTTCCCTGATGTTCTGCTGATCCGGGGTGAGTGAAAAATCCATCGTTTGGTTCAGCCGCGACCCTGGGTGGCCATTTCGAAACTGTAGCGAATGTGGTCGACATGTCCCGTGGGGACGACCGCAGCGATGAAGGGTGCATCCGTATTCCGGATTGCATCCATCTGTTCGGCAACCTGTTCGATAGACCACGCACCGCGGTACACACCGGGCGATTCAGCGATAAAGGCTCTCGCGACACGGCCGGCTATCGAAATCAGCATCTCACCTGAGATCGAGCAGGATTCATGTGCGAGCCAGCCCACCACGGGGGCTACCAGCTCCGGCGACATTGGTGGGTAAGCGCTCGTGTCCAGCCCCTCCGCCATTCTCGTCACGGCTCCGGGAACGATGAGGTTGCACTTTACACCTTCCGCAGCACCCTCGAGCGCGACGACATTGGACAAACCGATCATGCCCGCCTTGGCCACGCCATAATTGGCCTGATGGTGATTCCCATACAAACCGCCGATCGACGAGGTCAACACGACACGACCGTAACCTGCCTTGCACATATGAACGAAGGCAGGTCGGACGACGTGGAATGCCCCCCGCAGATGCACATCCAGGACGGCGTCGAAGTCTTCCTGCGTCATCTCCTTCAAGGACGCTGCACGAACGTTGCCGGCGTTATGGATAAGGATGTCAATCCGACCATAGTGGTCCAACGCCGCTTTGATAATCGCGCTTCCGCCCTCAGGTGTAGAAACTGACGCTGTGCAGGCGACGGCTCCACCTCCCGCAGCTGAGATCTCCCTCACAACCTCGTCCGCGGGACCGGCATTGACGCCTTCCCCCTTCATGCTGCCCCCGGTGTCGTTGACAACGACCTTTGCGCCCCTGGAGGCAAGGAGCAGAGCATAGGTGCGTCCCAATCCCCTGCCGGCGCCCGTTATAACCGCTACACGATTGTCGAATTTGAGCTGTGGCACTGGACGCTCCTATAACTTGACGCCGCCCGGGATGGCGGCGTCGATACCTTTGGCAGATCGGACCCTGGATCAGAGGCGGCGAGCTTCAGCTGCGTCGTCTCACTTGGGCGGGCGGGGTGCCCCTGTGCCCATGTATTTCGCCAGGTTGCGGTGAAGATTGGCGACGCTGCGCTCCCGATACGGATTGGGCAGTGGGCCGCGGAAACCGCCATTCATCATGCCCTGCTGCACTGCGGCCATGTTGGAAAAATCCTGCGGCAGGACACTGCCCCATCTCGGATCGTCGACTTGCGCATACTCCCACTCGGCCTTCGGCTCCTCACCTTTCGGGTACAGCTGGTATACAGCGACTTCGAAGATGCACTTGTTGGGATCGTAGCCGAACGGCCGGGCGCCGTAACACAGGGCGTTATTGACGGCGTGCCCGATCTGGAAGTTGGGGAAGATCTGCCAGGCAGTGCCGCTCTTGCCCACATGCGCGGGATCGACGGTTGGCCAGATCACGCCGCGCGCCGCATCGTCACGCCGCGCGGAGTCGAGCCAATGCTTGAGCACCTTATCGGCCGGTGTTCCTTCCGGCAGCTCGTCAACCAGGCGGAGCGCCGCATCCACCAGCGTCTTCGTGGTGTTTGTGTTCACGTGCTCCCACGTATAGACCTGCATTTCCGCCGTCGACTTGCGAGGGTCCGCACCCGAGCCAAGCCGCAACTTGGCCTGATTTTCGTCCAACCCTTTGGGCGCGTCATAGCCTATGTTGCTATGTTTTCCCTGCGCCCGGGCCCAGCCACGAAAGTCACCGAATTTCGTGAACTCCGGGTGTGTTCCCGGGACATGGTAGGTCTCGGCGAAGGCTTCCATGGCAACCTTCCAGTTGCAATCGAAGATGATCCACTTGCGCCAGCGGCACCGCATGTTCTGCAGCTCGAAGGGATCGAGCAGGCTGGCGGCCGGCTCGAGATAGTCGCGCAAGGGCTCGCTGTGCGGCTCCATGTTGATCCAGATCCAGCCGCCCCAGGTGTCGGCCTTGATTTCGCCCAGCCGCGTGCGCTCGTCCGTCAGCACGGCCTTCCAGTCATCCTTGTTGGGGATGTGAGTGCATTGGCCGTCCAGGTTGTAGCGCCAGCCGTGAAAGCCGCAAACGAACAAATGATTTTGCTTGCCGCAGGCTCTCTTGGCGCCCTTGGGGGTGTCCACCAACCGGCGGCCGCGATGCGAGCACACGTTGTAGTAAGCGCGGATCTTGTCCGGCGCCGTGCGAACGACCAGGATCGAGTCCTCGAGGATGTCATAGGTGAGGTAATTACCGACCTCGGGGATTTCCTCGACGCGGCCCACCTGTTGCCACACCTTGCGCCACAGTTTGTCGCGCTCCGCCCGGGCATAATCCTCGGAAATGTAGGCGCCGACGTCGTAGCTCACCGCTTCAGACAGATCCTCAGCGGTTCGAGCTACCGTTTCGTTCGTGATCTTGGCAGTTGTGCTCATGACGTTTCCAAACCCTGCAGAAAGCTGTGGCCAGCGCGCCCGACTCGAGCATCGCACCTATGCAGGATTCATACTAGCGGGCCCGGCGGGACGTTCTTGACAGCTCGCGACAATTTAGCGCCGCTCCAGGCGGCCCCGCGCCTGATCGCGGGGGTCAATGATCATCTTTGCTGAATAGTGGCGGCTCTTTATTGAGCAGTGAAGCCCCGGGCTTGAAGGATGATCCGGTCAGAGGGGGACCATGGAAACGACCCAGATTGCAGATTCGGTACGGCAGCGCGGTTGGTATCACGGCTGGAACATTGTCGCTGTCTGCGTCCTTTCGCAGGTAGCTGCCAATGGCCTGACGTACAACGCTTATTCGCTGTTCCTCCGCGACTGGTCGGCGCAGCTGCACGCTCCGATCAGCCAGCTGCAGCTGCCCATCGCGGCAATGGCGTTGGTGGCGGCCCTCCTCTCCCCCATGGTTGGCGTGTTAGCAGACAAGTTCCCGGCGCGTCGCCTGTTTGGCTGGGGACTGCTCGGCATCGCCATCTTTTATGTAGCCATCAGCGCGGTGACTGCGCCTTGGCAGCTCGTGGCGCTCTACGGCCTTCTTGCGCCCCTGGCCCTGTGCCTCTCGACCGCGGTTACGGCCAATGCGCTGATCTCGCGCTGGTTTGTGCGCCGCCTCGGGCTTGCCCTCGGGCTGAGCGCCTTCGGGATAGGCATGGCGGGAGTGTTACTGCCTCCGGTGATCGCTGCGCTGTTGCCTACAGCCGGCTGGCGGATGATCTGGCGCGGCGGCGGCCTCGTGGTGGCTCTGTTAGTCCTGCCGCTGGTGGTATCAGTCATCCGCAACCGGCCGGCCGGGGATGAAGGTAAGTACTATCTCAGCGGTGACGGCAAAGCGACCGGCCATCACGCACACGCAGCGGCTGGGAGCCAACTGGGTTGGCGTGAAGTTGCCGCGCGCAAGAACTTCTGGCTGCTGGTGGCAATCTATCTGCCGATGATGGCCCTCTATGGTGGTTGCGCGCAAAATCTTGGGCCCTACGCAGCGAGCCACGGCTTGAGCCAACAGACCGCCGGCGTCCTGCTCTCGATATTGAGCTTCTCGCATGTCATCGCGACGTTGGTCTTCGGACTGCTGTCTGATCGGTTCGGCAATCGCCTGCCCTTTGCCGGACTTGCGGTCGTCATGGTCATCGGTGCAGCCATTTTCACGTTCGGCACGGGGTTCCCGGCGCTTGCCGTGGGCTGCACGCTGGTCGGCCTGGGTGGTGGCCTGTTCACCTTGCTGGCAGCGGCGATCGCTGTTGAGTTCGGTGCGCAGGCAGTTGGACGGGCCTTCGGCCTATGTATGCTTTTCATCCCGGTCACCGCCCTCGCGCCTTTTGCCATTGCAAAGACGCAGGAGAGCACTGGCAGCTATACGCCTGCGCTGATGGGCCTCGCAACCCTGGTGCTCATCAGCGGAGCCCTCAGCCTGTTACTTCGCGAGCGGCGAGGCGACAATCAACCCGCGAATACCGTGCTCAGCCGAACGTGATCACTATCTTGCCCATGTGACGCCCACTCTGAAGATGGCGCAGTGCATCGGGTAGTTGTTCGAATGCATACCGACTGTCTATGACGGGACGTATCTTGTGACAGTCGATCGCGCGGTTCATCGCCTCGAAATCCTGACGACTGCCAACTCTGATGGGCGTAACATCCACACCTAAATAGCCCACGAAAGCACCTGTATTGGGGCGTCCCGTCAGAAGTCCTACCGGTGCGAGTCGTCCGCCCATCCGTGTCGATGCCAACGCCCGCTCTATTGTTTCCGCGCCGCCGACGTCGATAGTAACGTCCGCTCCCATGCCGTTAGTCAGCTTGCGTACGGCGACGTTCCACTCCGGGTCCGCGCGATAATCAATCGCCTCGTCTGCACCAAGACTCTTCAGTCGAGCACAGCGCTCAGGGCTCGACGAAATGATGATGACGCGTGCGCCGAATAGCTTGGCGAGCTGAAGCGCGAAAAGTGACACGCCCCCTCCTCCTTGCAGCAGCACATTCATGCCAGGCAGCAGTGGCGCGGCAGCACACAGCGCGTGCCAGGCCGTCACCGCCGCGCAGGGCAGCGTTGCACCCTCCTCGAAGCTCAGATGCTTCGGCAGGACCACGGCCTCATGTTGGTTAACGACCAGCTCGTCACACATGACTCCCTGGATCGCACCACCGCGGCCGGCCGCCGCCGGGGACGGTTGCCAGGGACCGCCGATCCAATCGGGATTGAAGGTAAGCGCCACACGATCGCCCATCTTTACGCGCCAGACCTCCGGTGCTACCTCGACGACCTCTCCGGCTCCATCGGAGCACGGGATCAGCTCAGAAACAGTGACGGAGCGAAGCGCGCCTGACAGGACCAGGAGATCGCGATAGTTGATCGACGCAGCGCGCATGGCCACACGAATCTGTCCCGGCGCAAGGGGACCAGGCGCGGGCATGTCATGCACAAAGAGCGAGTCCACGCCGCTCAATGTGCGGGAAATAAAGGCTTTCACCGAGATAACCTCACCCGATACGCCTTCTCGGCTTCAGGCAATGTAGCGCCCGCCATTCACGCTCAACGTGTGGCCGGTGATATAGCCGGCGTCCTCGGACGCAAGAAACGCACAGGCCGCTGCGATGTCTTCCGGCCGTCCCGGCCTCTTCATCGGTGAGGTGGCGGCGACCCCTGCCACGTTGATACCACCCGGCCGATCGCTGGACCGAAGCATCGGCGTGTCGACAAAACCGGGAGGAACATTGTTGACGGTGACACCCGTGGCCGCGAGCTCCAGCGCCAACGACTTGGTAAAAGCAATCACGCCACCCTTCGAAGCGGCGTAGGCCGTCATACGCGCGCTGCCGGCTTGAGCGCTCGAAGAAGAAATGTTGATCACCCGTCCCCAACCCGCCGCGAGCATGTCCGGCACCACAGCCTGCGTGCACAGAAGCATGCTCTTGAGGTTGACCGACATGACCCGGTCCCAGCCCTCCTCGGTGACCTCGAGAAAGGGCGTGAAATCGGTGATCCCCGCGTTGTTGATCAGGATCTGTACCGGGCCCAACTCCGCATGCACACGCTCCAGCCCCGCGTTGATCTGCACTCGCTGCGATACGTCGACCCGGCAGGCGATCGCCCGGACGCCTTTCGTAACCAACTCGGCAGCTGCACGTTGCGCGTCAGCCTCGTTGACATCCCAAATCGCAACGCCAGCTCCGTCACGCGCGAGACGCTGACTCGTCGCGAGACCGATTCCGGATGCCCCACCCGTCACCACAGCGTTCTTTCCAACCAGTGACATGCATTACCCCCTCAGGAATTCAAGCAATCGCTTCATCGCCATGGAGTGTCGTGCGATGCATCATCCGACCGGACGCCGCGTCGTAAGGAATCACCCGGTGCATCGTTCCGCAGTTGTCCCAGACCACGAGGTCACCGACCTGCCATTCGTGGCTGTAGACGATTTCCCGCCGCGTCGAATGTGCCGTCAGCTTCTCGACGAGCGCGTGGCTCTGCTCGTCTGACAGGCCCAGAATTCGCTCCACGGTTGCACCAAGCACGAGTGACTTGCGTCCTGAGCGGTGGCGCCAGACGAGTGGATGCTCCTTCGAGGAGCCTCTGCGCCGCCATATAGCCAACTGCTCATCAGTAGGGTTGCGCGTCGTCAATCGATTCGCGGCTTCCAGGCTATGGACGACGCGCAGTGACTCGCAGGACCGTCGCTCCTCTTCGGGCAGGTCGTCGTAGGCCGCGTAGATGTTACAGAACTCGGTCTGACCCCCGGTGGGTGAAAGCCGGCGTCCGCTGAGCAAGGTGGCCTTCGCCGGAACGTCGTCCGTGGCCCCATCGATGTGCCAGTAGATGGTGCCCTTGAGATATTCGGCGGCTTCGTTTTTCTTCGGATCGAGCGTGACCTTGAAAACGAGGTCCCGGCTGCCATCGGCCTTTGGCATCCCCTGAGGCGCCACCTCGCCGAGCCTGGAGCTGAAGACAACCTGCTGCTCGTCGCTCAGACCGATCTGCGGGAACACGAGCACGCCAAAACGCTCGAGCGCTTCGCGGCATTCCGGCGCGAACGAGGGATCCAGGATCTCCTCCGGCCGCATGACTGCTCGCGCACCGATGCGGGGGGAAAGGGGCTGAAAACGGCTGGCCATACTGTTCTTCCGGCGATAAAGGCCGCAAGATGGTAATCACCAACGATGTCTATTACAACCGCCTGGGGCTCAGCCCGCCTGCTTCAAGTCGGATGGCGCCGACCGGGTTCCTTGCGGCGGACCCGCGCATCCAGCTCCGGATACTTCTCCGGCCGCAGCGAGCCATGCAGGCTGAACCGCAGCATTTCTCGGGTGAAGCGCTTCGCCATCTGCTGGCGCTCCTTCGTGCTCCGGGAATGCGCCCGTGCCCACACCGGCCAGAGGAACGCGCCCGCGAGCGTCAGCACCGAGGCGACCTCGGCATCAACGCCGGGCTGGGCGAGCTCGGTCTTGGAGAACCGGTCGAAGTTCGACAGGTACTGCTGCCAGAACGGGTCATTGGCGGGGCGCTTCGAGCTCAGCAGCTCGAACAGCCACACGCGGCCAATGTCAGGGTTATCCATGGCAAACTGCGCGATGTGCTCAGTCAGAGCCTCGATGCTGATGCTTTCCACCGGCTGATCCTGGGCCACCGCCGGATCGCCGAACACCGCCCGATATAACCTTTCACTGACCCAGCTCGTCGTGGCTTCGATCAGCTGCTCGCGCGTCTGAAAATGTTGGTAGGCGGTGCCGCGGTTGACACCCGCGCGCTGCGCCACCTGGGCGACACTCACCCCTTCCTTCCCATCCTGCGCCAACACCTCGCCTGCGGCCTGAAGAATCGCCTCACGCGTCCCTTCAGGATCACGCTTGCGGCGGGGCCGTCTGACTGGCGTGGCATACTCGGTTCGTTCTGTCATTTGTCTACAGCCTTGGCCCGAAAGTTATCAAGATAGGATAGTCGATTCCGGCTGAATGCCCACCTACATCGGCTCATCCGTCAACTTCTATCTCGCAGACCGCGCTACACGGCACCCCTTGGCACGCCAGCGTGTAACCCGACGCAAGGTCTTCAGCGCTCAGCACGTGGTTCTCGCGAAGCGCCACCTCACCCTGCACTCGGCGCGCCATGCATGTCCCACAGACACCTTGCTCGCATACAAACGGCGTTACGAGACCCGCACGCCGCATGGTCTCAAGCAGGGTCTCTCCCCGGTGGTACTTCAGGCGATGGGTGCGGCCGTGGAAGCGCACGACCACCTCCTCGGGCACGAGCTCCGGCTGGGACTGTGGTGATTTCGAGTCGTGCAGATGCAGGTCCCCATTGCGGTTTATGGGATATTGACTCAGGTAGGTGCCGTATCAATGGTCGGACGGATCATTAGCTGCGATACGTTGGCCCGCGGTGGCAAAGACACGACGAGCAGGATAGCGGCGGCCACATCCTCCGGCTTCATGGCGCCCTCCTTCGAGACGTGCTCGCGTATGGATTTGCGGAAGTTTGGGTCGACGATTCCTTCTGAGACCTCGGTCGTGGTGGCACCGGGCTCGATGATGCAGACGCGAATACCCTGGCGTCCCACTTCCTGGCGCAGCGCCTCCGTCATTGCTGTCAGGGCGAATTTGCTCGCCGAATAGGCATTGAACAGAACGGCAGCGCGTCGTCCAGCGATGGAAGAGATATTGATGATGTCGCCGCCCCCTTGCGCCCGCATGGGTCCGATCACTGCGCGGCTGGTGTAGAGGCTGGCCATCAAATTGATGTCGAGCACCCGGCGATATCGGGCAGTGTCCGCATTCTCCACGCCGCCGGAATCGATGATCCCGGCGGAGTTGACGAGAATGTCGAGGCGGCCGAAACGACGCAGCGTCTCGGTAACCGCCCCTTGCGCGACCTGCTCATCGATGACGTCCCCCGGCAGGGAGATCGCCTTCCCGCCGCGCTCTTCAATCTGGCGGACCAGGGCATCCAACCGGTCTGCCCTGCGGGCAACCAGGGCCACCGTGGCTCCCGCTGCGGCCAGTGCTTCCGCGGCCGCAGCGCCAATACCCGATGATGCGCCGGTTACCAGCGCGACCCGCCCTGCAAGAGTCATGTTTCCGCCTTTAAGCGTTTGGCTGCAAGCTCCCGCAGACTGCCTGACTTCACCTTGGCGCTGCCGGTCATGGAAAGCTCATCCTCCTGAAAAAACAGCACCCGTCGCGGTACCTTGTAGCTCGCCAGCCGCTCCTTCAGAAAATCGCGAATGGCCGCTTCTTCGAGCGTGGCGCCATCGTGCGGGACTACGCAGCTCACGACGATCTCTCCCAAAGTGTCGTGCGGCACGCCGACGGTCCGGCCTATCTTGAGGCCCGGATAGCCGGTGAGCACACCATCGATCTCCACAGGCGATACGTTGGCGCCCCCGGTTTTGACGATGTCGGTGAGACGTCCTTCCCAGACCAACCGTCCGGCATCATCCATATAGCCGCCATCGCCCGTACGGAAAAAGCCTTCCTCATCCAAAGTCTCATCGATCGGTACGTTGATATACCCGAGCATCAACGTCGGTCCCTTGACAGCAATTTCTCCGCGCTCACCGCGTGCAACAACGGCGCCGGTCTCGGCATCGACGATTTTCAGCGTGTTGCCCGGTAGGGCCACACCATGAGTTTCCCGCGTAACCTCGGCAGGCGTATCGCTTGGAAATGCACAGCTGATCGTGAATGTTTCGGTGTTACCGTAAGCCCATCGAGGCTCGAGCCAACGAGTGGTGACGGTCGGATGGCGTGCCATCGGTCCGTTCGCATCGACATAGCGCAGACTGCTGAGGTCTACCCGGCTCCAGTTCGGCGCTTCCACCAACTGGGCCCATTGGTGTGGCCAGGCGTGCGCGAGGGTGACCCGTTCCGCCTGCATCAGATCGAGTGCCTCAGCGGCGGCGAAGGTTGTTTGCAGCACCAGTGTGCCTCCCGCGGCAAAGGTGCAACCCATCGCCATGGTGAAGTTGCCCGACCAGAAAAATCCGTTTGCGGTCCAGCAGCGGACGTCATCTTCGAGCGCGAACATTCGCGGCCAGCGCCAGCACTGGATGGCCACGCTGCGGTGTGAGCCGAGAATTCCCTTGGGCAGGCTGGTCGAGCCCGATGAGAAGAACAACACCCCGGGATTCGCGGGCATCACTGTCGCCGCTGTCGCATCCACCAATGCGCGCGCAGTTGCCTCGCCATAGCCAAGAAAATCGGACCAACTTTCAATCGCACCAGCGGCTTTTTCAGCGGCGGGCGCGTCCCCGACAGCCGCGAGGCGGCGCAGGAACGGGAACCTGGCCGACGCGAGGCGACCCGGTGAGGCCGTCTGAATCTGCGGTTCCAGCTCGCCGAGGATCGCGGCAAAGTCTTTCCTGAGGACAGCCCGCTCGAACAGCAGGAACGTGACACCCGAAACCTGCAGCAGATATTCCAACTCGCGTGGGGTTGAGAACGTGCTGAGGGGGACCGCGACACCTCCCGCGAGCCCCACGCCGAACACAGCCTGGATCCATTCCGGCCTGTTGGTCATCATCACGCCGACACGGCTGTCCTTGCCGACACCCAGCGCCAACAGCGCCCGCGCAACCTCGACTGCGCGTTCCCATAGCGTCGCATAGGTCCAACGCTCGACGCCGTTCGGCGAACGCAGCACCAACGCCTCCCGATCGGCGAAACGAGTTGTAACCTCGCGCAGGAAGCCGGGCAGCGTGAGGGTCCCGAGACCTGGCTCCTCGCTGAGCGGCGGGCCCTTCGCGATGGAAAGTACGCTAGGCAAGAGGCAGCTCCAATTCGGCGACACCATCAACCAACACGACTCCCTCCTGATTGGTCATCCGCACCTTGACCGAGACGAGCGGCACACCAAATGCGGACTCGGCTTCCTTGGCGGTGACCTCCCCGTCAACGTAAGTGACATCGCCCTCGAATGATGGCCCTCTGAACTGCATCTTGGAATGCCGGACCATCCCATCGTTGCCGGCCCAGAAGCCGACATAGTCCAGCGCCCAGGCTCCCATCGTGGCGCCATAGCCGTAGGCACGCGGAATGCCGACACTGACGCCCTTCTGCCCGTCGACATGACCACGCGAAGGTCCCAGGTACAGTCCATCCCGCTTGCGCGGATCGATCCTGGCTCCTTCCTCGTCGAAACCGAACCCTTCGATCCAACCGGGATCCTGGTTGATCCACGGGTCCTTCACGCCCGGCGGCGCCACCCACTGAAAAGAGCCCCAGATGTTGAATAGGAACGCGCGATATTCGGTGGCGAAGGAGGCGATCGAGTGCGGCCCGAGAACACGCCGCGTCAGCCGGTCGCCGATGTCCACTTCTTCGAAGCGAGGCGAGATCCCGAGTCGGTTGGACATCAGCCAGTCGTGACGCACCTTCGCAACCTTGCGCAGCTCCTCTGGTGTCCAGCGGGGCATCGCGGCCTGATTCTGGAACATGCCGCGGCGCTCAGCTTCGGCCGCAAGATAGCGGATCGCGGTGGAACGCTCACGCGCGACCAGGGTGCCGTTCTGGTTCGTATGCGTGGTGTCGCCACGGGAGAACATGGTGGGACCGGCGAACTTGGTGTCCGTGACCTTGTAGTCATGGAAGCGCCGCTCCTGTAGCAACTTGTCGCCCGGGCGGACGCGATGTCCGTAGAACCACCACTCCTCGCCCCCAAAGATCAGGTGCGAGCCGGGAATTCGACCAACACAGGCCGGCTGCACGCCGTGTCCGAAGTCCAGGCCGACCGCGATGGATTGTGGTGCGACGATCCCCCCGAACCTGGAGTTGCGCGCAAACTCCTCGTCCCAATGGATCGGGTTGGGATAGTCCATGGCCATGACCCAGCGACGGATATCCATTGCCGTACAGGGTTCCCAGAGCTGGCCGCCACCGACCAGCTTACCTACACGATGATCCACGTCGCTCAAATCGAGCTGTGGTTGAGTCTTTTGCGCGGTTTGGGGGGACATCTCAACCCTCTTGTATGAAGCGGACGGAGCTGATCCGCCAGCCTCGTTGCGTTCGCCGGAACTCATCAAGGTAGCGTCCGTAGAGCGTATCGAACACCGTGGACTGTTTGCGCTTCATCCTGACCATGAGCGTTCAGTGCCCGGTAGCGGTGTCGCCGGTCACAATAAGTCGCCTTCATTGCCTGCAGGTGCAGGATGTCATTAACCCTGGTGATCCCCTGCTCGCCGCTGATCGCCTGCTCGTTCACGCTCCCCCCTCACGCCACCTTTGCTTGACATGGTGATCGACAGTGGTGATGATTATCCATGCGAACTGCGTGATTGCGCAATTTCTCTGATCAGGCTTGGTGGGTAATCGCCGGGCGTGATCGGATGGTGCAATCACCGGCGATCCAAGGGGCTCAGTGGAACGCAGGCGGCGCGGATGAACGTGAATCTCAAATTGATGCACACCTTCCTGCTCGTCGCCGAGCACAGCAGCTTCTGTCGTGCCGCCGAAGTCTCGAACCGCTCGCAGTCCGCTGTCAGCATGCAGATCCGACAGCTCGAGCTGCAGTTGGGCGTTTCGCTCTTCCACCGGACCACGCGCCGCGTTCAGCTGACCCGCGAGGGCGAATTGCTGCTGGTGTGTGCCCGCAAGGCCGTGGCCGAGCTGCAAACCGGACTGCGTCAGATCAAGGAATCGGTGGACATCCAGCGGGGCCGCCTGTCACTGGCCTGTGCGCCGACGCTTGCGGCGACACGTCTGCCGGAAATTCTCGCGACCTTCCAGAAAAGCTATCCTGGCGTGACCGCGCATGTGCGCGAGCTGGCCTCGGCCGAAATGCTGGACTGCATCCGGCGGCGGGACGTCGATTTCGGAATCGGCCCGCGCTGCCCCAACGCTACGGACTTTCAATTCCAGCCCATTCTGCTGGATGAGATCTATGCACTGATCCCGATCTGCCTCGATGCAGGTCCGCGCGAAACCGTTTCGCTGCTCGAGCTGAGCCACATGCCTACCCTGGTGCTGACGGGCTCCTCCGCAATGCAGGGCATGTTGGACAAGGCGCAGAAAGCGGCCGGTATCGCGCTCAACATCAAGTATGAAGTACAGCAGGTGCAGACCCAGATTGCCATGGCGACCGCCGGACTGGGCGCTGCAATTCTGCCGCGCATCGCCATTCCGCTGAAGCTGGATCCGCGGGTGCGGGCGGTGCCCATTGTCGATCCGCCGCTCGTCCGCGAGTTGTGCGTGGTCACTTTCCGCGGCCAGTTTCTCTCTCCCGTTGCTGCGCGCTTCGTCGAGTTGCTGCAGCGGCTCATCACCCGTCCGGAAACACCTTACGAGGTCGGGGCCGAGGCTCCGATTCCACTTCGTGCGAGCCGGACACACCGCGCACATCTGGCCCTCGCGGCGAGCCAGCCCGCATAGCACCGGCTCGTCGGGCCAGGCTATCGGCGGCAGATGTTGTATGAAACCGCGGCACAGCTGCGCTCCCATGCTCGTCTCGCGGCGCAACCCGCACATTTCCAGCCCATTTGACCGGAGTCGTACATGCTCAAAGCAATCTTGATCAGCAAGCAGGACGGAGCGCAGTCGGTACGACTCGCAGACCTCGAGGAATCGGAATTGCCGGATGCGCCCGTTACGGTCCGCGTGGAGTATTCGACCATCAACTACAAGGACGGGCTTGCAATCACGGGCAAGTCGCCGGTCGTGCGGAAGTTTCCGATGGTACCCGGGATTGATTTGGCGGGCGTCGTCGAGAAATCGACGAGTGACGCCTGGCGCTCCGGCGACCGCGTCCTGCTGAACGGCTGGGGCGTTGGTGAAGGGCATTGGGGTGGATTCGCGCAGAAGGCACGCGTCAACGGTGAGTGGTTGCAGCGCGTCCCGGAAAGCTTCACGAGCCGGCAAGCGATGGCCATAGGCACCGCGGGTTACACAGCCAGCCTGTGCGTTGACGCGCTCGTGAGACACGGACTGACACCTGACAAGGGCGATGTGTTGGTAACAGGCGCTTCCGGCGGTGTCGGGAGTGTCGCGATCGCCCTACTCGCTCGTGCTGGCTTCAAGATCGTGGCATCTACGGGTAAGACGAATGAGGGCGACTACCTCAAGGCACTTGGTGCACGTGACGTCATTGATCGCAACGAGCTCGCGCAACCAGGCAAGCCGCTGCAAAAAGAGCGTTGGGCTGCTGTGGTCGACTCTGTTGGCAGCCAAACTCTCGCGAATGCTTGTGCTCAGACACGCTACCGCGGACTTGTTACTGCGTGCGGACTTGCTCAGGGTATGGATTTTCCGGCCAGCGTTGCGCCGTTCATCCTGAGAGGCGTATCGCTACTCGGTATCGATAGCGTCATGGCGCCGCGGGAGCTGCGACAGCCCGCTTGGGATCGGCTTGCGCGCGACCTGGATGCAGCATCGCTTGACCGTATCAGCACCGTCATTGGACTTGCGGAAGTTCCCAACGCCGCGCAAAACATCGTCAGTGGGCGGATCAGAGGGCGCGTCGTTGTTGACGTAAATGGCTGATACTTATGGGATAACGACCGCTGCATCCGTGAGGGGGGCGTTGATGAAGCTGAAGGATAAGATCGCGATTGTTACGGGCGCGGGCGGCGGCATAGGTCGCGCGGCCGCCCTTCTCTTTGCCCGCGAGGGAGCAAGCATCGCGGTCGTGGACGTCAAGGATGAGACTGCTCGTGAAACAGCATCGCTCATCAAGGAGGCTGGCGGACGTGTGACCGCGCTCGTCGCCGACGTTTCGAGCAGCGACGACGTCAAGCGAATGATCGAGGCCACGGTAGCTACGCTGGGCGTGCCGACAGTGCTCTTTAACAACGCGGGGCTGTCACCCAGCTTCCCGAAACCAGCCCTCGTCAACATCACCGAGGAATCGTTCGACCGGATCATCGCAGTCAACCTACGCGGTGTCTGGCTCGGGATGAAACACGCAATCCCGCACATGATCAAAGCGGGTGGCGGATCGATCGTGAACACGGCATCGATTGCCGCGTTGGTCGCGTGTAACTCTGCTGAATACGCAGCGTCGAAGGCAGGCGTGCTGGCACTCACACGAGTCGCGGCGCAGGAATACGGTCCTTTCAACATCCGTGTGAATGCGATCTGCCCAGGTGCGACGGCAACGCCCATGGCGCGGCGCTTCGCGGCTGCAAATCCCGCTGGCTCCGCAGCGTCTGATCCGAAGCGTCTCGAGAGGATGGGCGTGTTGGGGCGCTTCGCCGTACCGGATGAGATGGCGAAGGCGGCGCTATTCCTGGCCAGCGATGACGCCTCGTACGCCACCGGAGCGACATTTGTCATTGACGGGGGCTGGACGATTATGGCCCTGGAGGGAGGCGCGCACTACACGCCGGAACCCTAGCGTTGCCGCTGCAGAGACCGTCGCTATCGGACGCTAATAGACAACACCGTTGATTATTGATACGATGAAATGGCCGAATCATGGGCCCAAAATTGCGATATGAAGTGCTCGCCAACACAAACGCCTGATCACGTCGATATCCCTTCGCTGCGGGAAAAATACCGCCACGAGCGCGACAAGCGCATTCGTACCGACGGCCAGAAGCAATATTTCAGGCCGACGGGTCAAGTGGCCGTCAACTACGCCGCCGACCCCCATAAACCGATCCAACCCCGCGAGCCGATTTCAGAAGAAATCGATGTCATTGTCCTGGGCGCCGGCTGGGGCGGGATCATGGCCGCCTATCATCTTACGCAGGCGGGTGTAACCAACTTCCGGAATGTTGATACGGCAGGCGACTTTGGCGGCGTGTGGTACTGGAACCGCTATCCCGGCATTCAATGCGACAACGAGTCCTACTGCTATTTGCCGCTCCTGGAAGAGACGGGCTTCATGCCGTCCAAGAAGTTCGCCGATGGCTGGGAAATCCACGGCTATTGCAAGACCATTGCCGAGAACTACGGCTTTGCCGACAAGGCGCTGTTTCATACGCTGATCAACACGCTGCGCTGGGACGAAGAGCTCAAGCGCTGGCGGGTCGGCACCAATCGGGGCGACGACATTCGCGCCCGTTTCGTGATCCTTGCCTGCGGCGTCCTCAACATGCCGAAACTCCCGGGCGTCTCCGGGATCGACAAGTTCAAGGGTAAGATTTTCCATACAGCCCGCTGGGACTATGGCTATACGGGCGGCAGCTACCGCGACCCGGTCCTCAGTAAGTTGGCCAACAAGCGCGTCGGAATTCTGGGCACAGGCGCGACGGCCATTCAGGCAGTCCCCCATCTCAGCAAATACGCCAAGCATCTTTACGTCATTCAGCGCACGCCCTCGAGCGTAGACGAGCGGCCAAACCCGACCACCGATCCCGAATGGGTGCAATCGCTGAAGCAGGGTTGGCAGAAGGAGCGGCAGGCTAATTTCCAACGCGCTGCGATGGAATTCCTCCGGCCGGGTGAGCCGGACCTGATTTGCGACATCTGGACCGAAATCAATCGCAACCTGGCCGCCGAGCTCGCGGCCGAGGGCTGGCCCCAGCTCACTGCCCAGCAATTCATGGCGCGGCGGGAAAGAGTCGATTACCGGGTGATGGAGCGCCTGCGCGGCCGTGTCGGCCAACTCGTCAAACACGAGGGAACAGCCGAAGCGTTGAAGCCATATTACCGCTTCCTGTGCAAGCGACCGCTATCGAGCGACGAGTTTTACCCGACCTTCAATCGCTCCAACGTTGAGCTGATTGACGTCTCGGAAACCAAGGGCGTCGAGCGCATGACCGAAAACGGCTTCGTCGCCAATGGCAAGGAATATGAAGTCGACTGCATGATCTTCGCCAGTGGCTTCGAAGTGACGAGCGATCTCAATCGCCGTTGGGGAATTGACGTGGTTGAAGGCCGAGGTGGCAGGTCGATCTACGATCACTGGCGCGACGGGCCCAAAACGCTCCACGGCACGATGACGCACGGATTCCCGAACCAATTTTACATCGGCTACATCCAGGGCGGCCTCAACGCCTCTGTGACCGAGCAGTTTGGCAAGCAGGGCCATCACATCGTCCATGTCATCAGCGAGGCGCTGAAGCGTGGCGCTGCGGTCGTTGAGCCCAGCAAGGAAGCGCAGGACGAATATGTGCGCCACTTCGAGGCTATGGAGATCGACCTCTCCGAGTTCCAGGGGCAATGTCCGCCGAGCTATTTCAACAATGAGGGCGAGGTGAGACCGAAATGGGCCTTGTTCCGGGCCTATGGGCCCGGGTGGGAGGCCTTCCAGAAGATGTTGCAGGACTGGCGCGACCAGGGCGACCTGAAGGGACTCGACCTTGCGCGATAGCCCGTCTGTTTGAAGGCCAAACGGGCGGGCATGCGTCGGCTCGCCAGGTTTCTGTTTTGAGGGGCAGGAGGACGTCGTGGATACTTTCGTCAATGTGAGTGTTGAACAGCTGTCAGAAGCGCTCACCTTCCCGGTGGAAGCGTATCTTTCCCAGGAATATGCCCGGGCAGAGGGCGACAGGTTGTGGTCCAAGGTATGGCTGCACGCCGGCCGCGTCGAAGAAATCCCGGATGTCGGCGATTATCTGACCTTTGACGTCGGCGAGGACTCGATCGTGATGGTGCGTTCGTCACCCGACACGATCAAGGCCTACCACAATGTCTGCTCCCATCGCGGCCGGCGGCTCGTAGACACGGCTCCCGGCGCTCAATGCGCGCATGGCCGAAAGAAAATGTTTGTGTGCGGCTTCCACGGGTGGCGGTACGACCTGGACGGCAAGTGCACGTTCAAGCTCGACGAGTCGGACTGGAAAAGTGCGCTGACGGAGGAGCGCACTCGACTGAATGAAGTCAAGGTCGATACGTGGGGCGGCTGGATCTACATCAACATGGATCCCAACTGCGTCCCGCTGCGCGAATACCTGGAGCCCGCCGCCTCGATCCTCGACCCATTCGAGTTTGCGAAGATGCGCTACAAGTGGCGTCAGTGGGTCATCTTCGACTGCAACTGGAAGACGGCGATCGAAGCCTTCATGGAGCCCTACCATGTCGAGGGCACGCACACGCAATTGCTCAAGTACGGCCAGTACTACGCTTATAGCAAGGCGCACGGATTGCACGCCGTCAGCGGTTTCGACGAGCGCGACCCGAGCCTCAAGATGAAGCAGAGCAGCACGATCACCCGGGTGGGCAAGGGCAAGGATCCCCGCATCTCGACCTATGAGCTGCAGAACGAGATCTACACCACGGTGAACAATGCCAGCACGACCGAGACACTGGTCAATGCTGCAAAGCGGCTGGTGGACGAACTACCCGAAGGCACCCCTCCAGGAGAAGTAATCAAACACTGGCTCGCCTCAGCCCGCGCCGACGATGCGGCGCGCGGTGTGAACTGGCCAACCATTACGCCCGAGCAGATGTCGGAGGCTGGCCTGGCCTGGAGTATCTTTCCCAACATGGCGATCCTGCAGGGGGTCACCTTTGCCTTGTGCTACCGCGCGCGCCCCTATGGCGACGATCCGCACAAGTGCATTTTCGAGTCCTACGCGCTCGAGCGCTATCCGGAAGGGGCAGAACCCAAGACCGAGTGGGTCTACGCGGAACCGACCGCAGACAAGTGGGGCTTCGTGCTGTCGCAGGACTTCTCGAACATGGGCGCGGTGCAGAAAGGCATGCGCTCACGCGGCTTCCGCGGGACTTTGCCCAATCCGCACCAGGAACGGAAGGTCACCAACTTCCACCGCAATCTGGCCAGGTACATGGGCACCGGTGCTCCGCGGGTGCTCAAGTAGGCAGCCAATTCTGTCCGCAAGGGTCAACCCACTTTTTTCGAAGGCACGTAGCATAGGGGCTACCAGTTTTTTCTTCCGGCGCGTTTCGCGCCGCTAAATTTCGCGGGTCGCCTTGCGATCCCGCTAAGGCGTGGGGCGCAGCCCCTGACAAGTGAGATCATGACAGTCAAAGTTTATGAACGCATCCTGCAGCTCTTCGAAGCTGAGGGCATCAACACGCTGTTCGGCATTCCCGACCCAAACTTCGTGCACCTGTTCCTTACCGCGGAGCAGCGCGGCTGGCAGGTGGTTGCTCCCCATCATGAGGCGGCAGCAGGCTTCATGGCTGAGGCGGTGTCGCGCATGACGGGCAAGCCCGCCCTCGCCATCGGCACGTTGGGGCCGGGTATCGCCAACCTGTCCCCAGCGATCATGTGCGCCAAGGTTGAAAACTCGCCGGTTATCTTCCTCGGCGGCCAGCGTGCGCGCATCACCGAGCAGCGGGTGCGCCGCGGCCGTATACAGTTCGTTCAGCAAGAAGCCCTCGTTGCGGCGTCGGTGAAGTACAGCGCATCGATCGAATATGCGAATCAGACGGATGAGATCATTCGCGAGGCGCTGCGTCAGGTGATGTCCGGCACGCCCGGACCGGCTTATATCGAATACCCGGCACATGTAATCCAGGAAGAGCTCGACGTACCCCCGGTGCGTCCGCCCTCCGCCTATCGCCTCGTCAACCAGAGCGCCGGCGGGGCCGAAATCGCCGAGGCCGTGAAGCTGGCTCGTGCGGCGAAGAGCCCGATCCTGCTGGTGGGACACGGCGTGCACACATCGCGTGCTCACGAGCCCGTCGCAGAGCTCGCGAAGCTTCTCGGATGCCCGATCATCCAGACATCAGGCGGCACCTCGTTCATCAAGGGTGTTGAGGATCGCACCTTCCCTTATGGGTTCTCGCCCGCGGCGGTCGAGGCGGTGGTGAAGTCCGACCTTTGCATTGCCCTCGGCACGGAGCTCGGCGAGCCGGTCCACTATGGCCAGACACGTCACTGGGTTGAAAATGCGGCCAACCGCAAGTGGGTCTATGTCGAACAGAACCCGCTGGCCATCGGCGTCAACCGTCAGATCGACGTGGCGCTGGTCGGCGATGTTCGCGCTGTCGTCCCGCAACTCGTCGCGGCGCTCAAGGACACGCCGCGCAAGTCCTCGGCCGACCTTGATCGCTGGATCAAGGAGGACGCGGCTCGCATTGCGGACCTGGCGAAGTCGGCACCTACCGGCAAAAAGCCTTTGCACACCGCACGCTTCGTGGTCGAGGCGACCAAGGCGTTCCCTAAGGACGGCATCATGACGCGCGACGGCGGGGCCACCGTCATCTTCCAGTGGACGTATTCGCAGTGCAAACCGCACGATGTCATCTGGAACCAGAATTTCGGCCATATCGGCACGGGCCTGCCCTACGCAATCGGTGCGTCGGTTGCGGACGGCAAAAAGCGGCCGGTGATGCTGCTTACCAGCGACTCATCGTTCATGTTCCATATCGCGGAACTGGAAACCGCCGCGCGCTTGAAGCTTCCGCTCGTCTGCGTCGTCGGCACCGACTTTCAGTGGGGCCTCGAGGTAGGTGTCTACAAGCGCACCTTTGGTCAGGGGTCGTTGGAAACCGGAGTGCACTGGAGCAAGGATGTGCGGTTCGACAAAATCGCCGAGGGCTTCGGTTGCTACGGTGAATATGTCGATCGTGAGGAGGACCTCGGGCCGGCCATTGCCCGCGCATATGCAAGCGGCAAAGTCGGCGTCATTCACGTGCCGATCGACCCGAAGGCGAATTCAGAAGAAATGCCGAATTATCAGGAATTCAGGACTTGGTACGCTGAAGGAACGCAGTAACCGTACCTTTGTTGATAGATGGATGGGGCGAGCCATGCGTGAATATCTGAAGTTTTATCTCGACGGACGATGGGTTGATCCGGTCGAGCCGAAGACCTCGGAAGTCATCAACCCGGCGACCGAAGCGGTCTCTGGCAGGATCTCCATGGGATCCGCCGCCGACGTGGACAAGGCGGTCAGGGCGGCGCGCAAGGCCTTCGCCAGCTGGTCCAAGACCAGCCGCAAGCAGCGGCTCGAGGTCATGCAGGCGATCAAGGCCGAATACGAGAAGCGCCAGGCGGACATCGGCGCGGCGATCACCGAGGAAATGGGTGCACCGGCTGCGCTTGGTAACGGCTTCCACGTGTTTCTCGGTGCCGGTCACCTCGACACGGCCATCGAAGTGCTCAAGGAATTCAAGTTCGAGGAACAGCGCGGAGCGACACTCATCGTCAAGGAGCCGATCGGCGTGTGCGCGCTGATCACGCCGTGGAACTGGCCGTTGAACCAGATTGCCGTGAAAGTCTTTCCGGCACTCGCGACCGGCTGCACGATGATCTTGAAGCCGCCGCAGCTCGCGCCCTACTCCGCGCAGATTTTCACGGAAGTGCTGCATGCCGCGGGCGTTCCGGCAGGCGTTTTCAACCTGATCCAGGGCAGCGGATCCGTGGTGGGCACGGCGCTGTCCGGCCATCCCGACGTCGACCTGGTGTCCTTCACCGGCTCGGAGTTGGCGGGCGTCGAAATCGCCAAGAACGCCGCAACCACGGTGAAGCGCGTGTGTCAGGAGCTGGGCGGCAAGAGCGCCTTCATCGTCCTCGACGATGCCGACCTCGCGAAGAGCGTCGCCGGCGCCACCAGCTCCTTGATGATGAATTCGGGCCAGACCTGCAGCGCCGGCTCGCGCCTACTGGTGCCCAAGTCGCGCATGAAGGAAGCCATCGAGGCCGCTCGCAAAGCGAGCAGCGAAGTCACGGTCGGTGACCCGAAGGGCTCATTCGCGATGGGCCCGGTGGTCTCGAAGAGCCAGTACAACGAAATTCAGCGTTACATCCAGAGCGGTGTCGACGAGGGTGCAACACTGGTTGCGGGCGGACCTGGCCGTCCAGAGGGGCTCACCAAGGGCTACTACGTGAAGCCTACTGTCTTCGCCAACGTCAGCAACACCATGACCGTCGCGCGCGAGGAAATCTTCGGCCCGGTGCTTTGCATCATCGGCTATGACGATGTCGACCACGCCATCGAAATAGCCAATGACTCGCCCTTTGGCCTCGCCGGCTACGTCAATGGTACCGACCTGGAACAGTGCCGCGCCGTGGCGCGCCGCCTGCGTACGGGCTGGATCTCGATGAACGGTGGATTTGATTTCAACGCGCCGTTCGGCGGCTACAAGAAGAGTGGCAACGGGCGCGAGTGGGGCGAGTTTGGCTTCGACGAATACGTGGAGGTCAAGGCGATGCTGGGTTACGCGCCTCAAACGTAACCGCTTCGGACGGCGGAGGGGGGATGTACAGATCATCGCTGTTGCTTCTGTCTTGACGTCGTTCTCCGCTTTACTGGACGCCATCCGCGCCGCAGGCAACACGTACCATGCCGACATACCCGAGGACTGGCTGCAAGGGCGCACCAGCTTTGGCGGCTTGACCGCGGCGCTATGCGTGGCCGCGGCCGAGCGCGCCCTGCCCGACTTGCCGCCCTTGCGCTCGGCGCAATTTACCTTTGTTGGATCGGCGGGCGGGGTCGTCGAAATGACACCCCGCCTGTTGCGGCGAGGAAAATCGAGCGTCTTCGCCGCTGTTGAGTTGCATGCGCAGGGCTTGTTGGCAACTCACGCAATCCTGAGTTTCGGTGCGGCCCGCGAAAGCAAATACAGCTATCGCGGGCGTCCCATGCCGAAAGCGCCGCTCCCGGGTACGACAGCGGCGTTTTTCCGCTCGGGCAAGCCGAAATTCACGCAACACTTCGAGGCGTTTGCCGCCGGTGGGCAAAAGCTGGTCAGCAGTGCCGAGACGCCTGAGATTGTGTTATGGCTGCGCCACCGCGATCCCAGCGGCATGACAAGCCTGCCAGGGCTGATCGCTCTGGGGGATACACCACCGGCCGCCGCCTACACGATGCTTTCGGCGCCCGTGCCGGCGAGCTCTATCACCTGGTCGGTCGAGATAATCGATGCGGCCGCGGCGCTGCGCGCACCAAGTGACGCATGGTACTTACATCGCAGCGCGGGCGAGGATGTCCGGGAAGGCTACTCAGTCCAGGACATGGCCCTCTGGGCGCAAGATGGCACGCTGATAATGCTCGCGCGTCAGACAGTGGCGATTTTCGGTTGATACGGCCCGGCACTCTATTCGCCGCAGAGTTGATTCGACAAGGTCCGCGCGGCAGGCACCAGGGCGTCCTGGAGCGCGGGAAGCCCGCGTCGCTTCAGGGCGCTGCCGATGCCGATGGCGACCAGTGCGTGGCTCAGTTTCCCCGGCGTTTTCCACACCGGGGCCGCAACCACTGTGACTCCGGATATGTAGTTGCCGGCATCGACGGCAAATCCCTGGACGCGTGTTTGGCTGACTTGCACCCTCCAATCATCGAACGTGGGCGGCTCGTCCCAGCGCAGCGTCCTGAACCGCGCCTCCAACTCAGCTTCGGAGTGATCGCCGAAGGCCGCAATGCACCTGCCGGTCGCGCTGATCAGCGCTGGAAAGCGACTGCCAACCTGCGTGCTGAGCTGAAAGTTTTGCCCCGACTGGGATACTGCGACGACAATGAGGTGGTCGAGCCCGACGATATGCACTCCGAGCACCGTCACATCGAAGCTCTGGCCGATGCGATCCAACACGGGCTGGGCCAGATCGGTGAACCGGTTGCGCCTGAGCCAGTGCCGCGCGAGCGTGAGAACGCCCGCCTCCAGAGAATAGCGCTTGGTGTCGGGATCAATGGAGACAAACTCCTCGGCCACCAAGGCTCTGAGTACGTGCAGGCAGGTGCTCGGTACCAGGCCCAGGTCCCGTGCGATGGATTGCAGGCCGAGCGGCGCATCGCTCTTGCCAAGCAAGCGCAAAACCGCTGCCGCACGCGAAATGGCGGGTGCTTTACTCGCTTCCACGGCCCGCGCGAGCGCGCGGTCCGGTCGTGGGTGGCGTTGCCGTTGGTCGGTCATTGAAAGGTACTCGTACCGTCATGGATTCACGTCATCATACGACCGCCATTCGATATATGAAATAGCGTTCTATATTTGCAATGGCCATTGGGGTATGGCAGATTGACCGCGATGGCGAAGCTCACCGAATACACCCGCTATGCGGATGCTCAGAAGTTCGCCAACTCACAGGCGCTGTGGGATCTCTTCGACGGCAATCGCGACTACTTCAACATCGCCCACGAGTGCATCAATCGCCACGCCGATGGATCGGGCCGCACCGCGGTGCGTATTGCGCATGCCGACGGAAGCGACAAGGTTCTGAGTTTCGATGAGCTCGCCGTCGGTTCCTCACGCTTCGCATATTGGCTGCAGGAGAACGGCATTCAGCCGGGAGATCGCATCGCCTTCATGCTGGAGCCCTCCCTGCCTTTCTATACAAGCCTCTTCGGCGCGATGATGATGGGAGCGATCAGTGTCCCGCTGTTCACGCTGTTCGGGCTCGACGGACTGCGGCTGCGGGTCGATGACTGCAAGCCGAAACTGCTGATTACCAATGCAGAGAAGTTGGAAATCGCCACGAGCATCGAAGGGCTTCGCGTCGTCGTGGCGGATGCCGGCCTGCTCGATGAGATTGCGCACTTTCCGGATACCTACAAACCGGCGACGCGTGCCGAAGATCTGGCGGTGTTTCAATACACCTCCGGTACCACTCGTGAATTGCCGGCAGCGGTTAAGCACTCGCATCGCACTCTGCAGACGCTGATGTTTGCTGCGCTGTACGGAACCGGCATCCGGCCGGGCGATGAGTTTTTCTGTCCTTCCTCGCCCGCTTGGGGGCACGGGCTTTGGCATGGGACGCTGGCGCCACTCGCGCTCGGCGTCACGACCGGCACATTCGCCGGCCGTTTCGATGCCGTGCGGTTGATGAAGGGCCTCCAGGATTACAAGATCACGAACCTGTCGGCCGCGGCCACCCATTACAGGATGATGAAGAACTCCGGGAAGGCGAAGGACTTCGCCTTCTCGATCAAGAAGCTGTCCTATACCGGCGAGCCCATCGATCCGGCGACGCTGGAGTTTGTCGACCAGACCTTCCATGTGCCCGCGTGCAGCATGTATGGCACCACCGAGATCGGCGTGGTACTCGTCAACTACCCGGGTGCAAGCGACTATGTCGTCAAGCCGGGCTCGTTGGGAAAGCCGGTGCCAGGCCTCAAGCTCCAGGTGCAGAAGCCGGACGGAACTGCGGCAGAGCCGGGCGTCATCGGCGAGCTCATGCTATGGCGACGCGACAGGTGGGAGACCACCAAGGACCTCGCGAAAATCGACGAAGATGTTTATTTCTACCATGCCGGCCGGGCGGACGACGTCATCATCTCCGCCGGCTGGACAATGAGCGCGGTTGAGATCGAAAACACGCTGCTCAAACATCCCGATGTCAGGGAAGCGGCAGTCATAGGCGTGCCGGATGCAACGCGTGGGCAAGTCGCAAAGGCGTTCATCGTCACCGACCGCGCGCCCGGCGAGGACTATGTCACTGAGCTGAAGAACTTCACGCGCGACCGGCTGAGCCAGCACGAATTCCCGCGTCAAATCGCCTTTGTGAGCGAGCTTCCCAAGACGCCGGCTGGCAAGGTTCATCGCAAGGTACTACGCGATCGCGAAGCCGCGGCTTTGCTGCGCGACTCATGATTACAGGAGCAGACCATGCCAACGCTTGCCAAGACTACGACCGACCGCTTCCCCAAAATCACCGAAGAGGGACTCGAGGACCTCCGCAAGCGCGTTGGCGTTCCGATTACCGACACGGTGGAGCCCTGGAATTATGAGGCGACGCGTGACGGCATTCGCCACTACGCGCATGGGATCGGCGACGACAACCCCTTGTGGACCGATCCTGCCTATGCCGAAAAAACACGGTACGGAACCATCGTGGCATTGCCCAGCTTCCTGTTCTCAACCAGCCGTATCGTGTCGGGTTATGTCGGCGGTCTCTCAGGTGTTCATGCCATGTGGGCCGGAGCGGACTGGACGTGGTACAAGCCTGTCCTGCGCGGCGACACCATCTCCACCCAGGCCCATCTGAAGGATCTGATCGAGCACAAGACCCGTTTTGCCGGTCGGGCCTTCCAACAGATTTATCACGTCGACTTTTTCAACCAGAAAAACGACAAAGTGGCGGAATGCGACTCGTGGGTCTTCCGAACCGATCGCGACGAAGCTCGCGAGCGCGGTACGAAATACACGGAAGCCCGCGGCCGCGTCGAGCCGTTCACGGACCAGCAGCTCGCCGAGTTTTCCAAGGTATACGAGGCGGAGCAGATTCGCGGCGCCCCCCCACGGTATTGGGAAGACGTGAAGGAAGGTGAAACGCTCCCCCGCATGATGAAGGGCCCGATGACGGTCACTGGCTTCATTTGCTATGCGCAGGGCTGGGGCGGTCTTTACATCCGCGCGAACAAGCTCGCCTGGAAGATGCAGACGAAGCACCCGGGCTTGGGGATCAAGAATCGCTTCAACGTGCCCGATTGCCCCGAGCGCGTTCACTGGGACGAATCATTCGCGCTCGAGGTCGGCGCGCCGGGGGCTTATGATTACGGCCCGGAGCGCTGCTCCTGGTTGACGCACCACATCACCAACTGGATGGGCGATGATGGCTTTCTGCGCAAGAGCAAGTGCCAGATCCGCCGCCACAATCCTGACGGCGACGCCCTGATCATCGAAGGTGTCGTCAGCCGCAAATTCGTCGAGGACGGCCGGCATCTCGTGGAAGTCAGCCAGACTGCGACGACACATCGCAATGAGCAGTCCGCGAACGGAGCTGCGATCGTAGAGTTGCCTAGCCGCTCCCAGTCACGCTGACGCATAATTCGGTCATGAGTTGGGCAGGCCCGCTGCAGGGAATTCGTGTTCTCGACTTCACTCGCGTGTTGGCTGGGCCTGCAGCTTCTCTCGCCCTCGCCGATCTTGGCGCCGAGGTGATCAAGATCGAGCCTCCGGGAACGGGAGACGAAACCCGTTCCTTTCCGCCGTTCCGCGCCGGGGAGAGCCACTATTTCCTGAGCATCAACCGCGGCAAGAAGAGCATCGTCGTCGATCTGAAAACCGCGGCCGGTGTAGCGCTGGTCAAGGATCTCGCGGCCAAATGCGACGTTCTCGTTGAAAACTATCGCCCGGGCGTGATGGATCGCCTGGGGCTGGGATATGAGGCACTGTCCGCCATCAATCCGCGGCTCATCTATTGTGCGATCTCGGGGTTCGGCATGACCGGGCCGCTTCGCGACCGCCCCTCCTTCGACATCGTCATGCAGGCCCTGTCCGGGGCGCTCAGCGTCAACGGCGAACCTGACCGGCCACCTACGAAACTGGGGATTCCGCTGGGCGACCTGGTGGGTGGGGTCAATGGCCCGATGGCGATATTGGCGGCCTTGTACGAGCGCAGTGTAAGCGGACGCGGGCGCCTGATTGATGTCAGCCTGTTCGATGGGATGATCGGCATGCTCGCCTACTTGCCGCAACTGGCGTTTTTCACCGGCGCGGATCCGAAGCCCCAGGGGTCCCAACATCCCAACCTTGTTCCCTACGGCGTATTTCCCGCCAGGGATGGGTCCATTGTCATCGCCTGCCTGACCAACAGCTTCTGGGCCAACATTTGCCGGGCCCTGGGAATGGACGACTGGATCGAGGATTCCCGGTTCGATACGTTGGTGAAGCGCCGAGACATTCGCAGCACAGTGAATGAGCGTATCTCCGGGGTCACCAGCCAGAAGACCGTAAACGAGCTCGTGGAGTTCCTCACGCAGCATCAGGTCCCGCACGCGCCCATATTGGGCATCAAGGATGCGCTCTCGCAGCCTCAGGCAGTTGCCCGGGAAATGGTCATCGAGACGGATCATCAATTGTTGGGAAAGATTCCCATCGTGAATCGACCAATCAAATTCCCAGGTGATCCTCAACCGGTTCCGGCTGCGCCTCCGGTGCTTGGGCAGCATACTGATGAGATCTTGCGGGATATCCTTGGATTCACATCCGATAGGATTGCGGAGTTGCGTGCATCAAAGGTCGTCGCCTGAGCGCAAGGAGCTCTCCATGTCAGAACTCAGATTCGACGATCGTGTGGCCGTCATAACCGGTGCGGGCAGAGGCCTGGGCCGTGCCTATGCCCTGCTCCTCGCCTCGAGGGGCGCAAAAGTCGTTGTAAATGATCCGGGAGCCAGCCTCAAGGGTGAAGGCGACGATGCAGGTCCCGCGGAAGAAGTTGTGCGGGAGATCAAAGCGGCGGGTGGCGATGCGGTCGCGTGCACCGAGTCTGTCGCAACACCTGAAGGCGGCAAAGCGATTATCGATGCGGCATTGGACAACTGGGGGCGGATCGACATCCTGATTCACAATGCCGGAATCGTTCGCCGCGCTCCCTTGAAGGAGATGACGTATGAGGATTTTGAATTGGTCCTGGACGTTCATCTGCGCGGGGCGTTCCATGTTGTCCGCGCGGCATTTCCCCTCATGTGCAAGGTTGGCTACGGCCGCGTCGTCCTGACTTCATCGATCAACGGGTTGTATGGAAATCGCCTCGTGGTGAATTACAGCGTGGCCAAGGCGGGCATCATCGGATTATCCAATGTCGTGGCGCTTGAAGGTGCTGCAGAGGGAGTGAAGTGCAACGTCATCCTCCCCGGAGCCGTGACACGCATGGCGGAAGGGTTGGACACGAGCGCCTATCCGCCAATGGACCCGGAGCTGGTGGCGCCTATGGTGGGTTGGCTGGCGCATGAATCCTGCACGATCACGGGCGAGATGTTGATTTCCATGGCCGGCCGTGCCGCCAGGGCCTATGTCGCAGAATCGCCAGGCGTCTATCGCCCCGCCTGGTCCATCGAACAGGTGGCCGAGAATATCGATGCAATCCGGAGCACGGCAGGATCCGTCACCTTCCCGGTTGTCCCGTCGGGCCATGTAGACCATCTTCGCTACTGTTTCGCGATGGCCACACGCGACTCGAAATAACAGTGTTCTGATTTCCTGATCAATGGAAGGTCGCGGACCCGATTTAATGGGTCGGGTACTAAAAGGAGATCTTCAGGATGTCGCTACAAAGCGGGCGCTATACAGCGGCGAGACCTCTCAGTCTCGCTTCAGGGTGGAGCTTGAAACGGCTCACCCAACCCAGCCGCCTGTTCGGCGCCAACGGCCTGCGCACTGGCCCTGACGGGCGTATCTACGTGGCTCAAGTGAGCGGCAGCCAGATAACCGCGATCAATGTCGAAACCGGCGCAATCGATGCGATAAGCCCAATGGGCGGCGACATCGTCGCGCCCGACGACCTCGTCTTTGATCCCGAGGGCAACCTCTATGCCACCGAGATCACGGAGGGACGGGTCAGTGTGCGCGCCCCCAATGGCGCGACCCGGGTGGTGTTGGGCGACATGCCTTGCGCGAATCCCATCACCTTCCACCAGGGCCGGCTGTATGCCGGCGAATGCCGACCCGGCGGACGGATCATGGAGCTAGACCTCAACGGCGGCGCGCCGCGGTTGTTGCTGGACAACGTGCCGATGCCCAACGCCATGGAGGTGGGTCCGGACGGCAAGCTCTATTTCCCTGTAATGGGCGCCAATGAGATCTGGCGGATCGATCTGAAAGGCGGCACGCCTGAAAAGGTCGCCGGGGACCTTGGCGTGCCGGACTCCGTGAAGTTCGACTCAAAGGGCCATATCGTTTCGACTCAGGTGCACAGCGGCCAGGTGCTGCGGATAGATCCGCGCACCGGCGACCGGACCGTGCTGGCTGATCTCACTCCCGGCCTGGACAACGTGACTTTCGTCGGGACGCGACTGTTCGTTTCGAACATCTCGGGGTACGTCACGGAGATCCTCGAAGGCGGCAAGACCAGGGATCTGGTGCCCGATGGCTTTAACTGGCCGCTGGGTCTTGCAGTCGACAATGACGGCCTGCTCTATGTGGCCGACGGGCCCTTCTCCTACGCGATCCGACCGGGGCAGGAGCGTCAGCGCGCGGGCTTTCTTTTCGATCCCGGTTACCCGGGATATTCCCGCGGCGTGGCCGCCTCCGGGCCGGGCGAGTTCATCGTTACTACCGCCAATGGTGCAGTGGCGCGGTATTGGCCCGCGAAGCAGACTAGCGAAGTGCTGGCTAGTGGATTCGACCAACTCTACGGGGTGGCGATTGCCCCGGCGGGCGCCGTGGTTTTCGCGGAACAGGGCACGGGCCGTGTTATGTCGGTCCATTCGGGCAATGTCGAGACACTCGCCACCGGGCTCAGGCAGCCCTCCGGCGTGGCGGTCGGCGCTGACGGCACCTGCTTCGTGTCGGAGTCAGCGGGTGGGCGCGTCGTCAAACTCTTGAGCGGCCGAACGGACCCCGTGCTGGATGGTCTGCAAAAGCCCCAGGGCATCCTGGTGCGCGGCGGGCTGCTCTATATTGTTGATGCTGGCGCCAAAGAGTTGATCGAATACGACCTCGCAAACAAGGCCCGCCGCACCATCGCTGACGGCCTGCCGGTCGGCGCTCCCCCCGGCGTAACTCCCAAGTTCCTCGGCCCGATTGGAAACCTCGCGGGGCCAATGGGCCCATTTGCGGGCATCGCAGCTTCAGCGGACGGGACGCTGTATATCTCCGGCGATGCCGAAGGCAGCGTCCTTGCGATCCGCCCGCAGTGAGGCGGGCCGCAGATCCAACAACACTCGACCCATGAAATTGGAGAGACAGGAATGATCAAGCAGATCGTCTTCCTGAAGCGCCGTGCCGACATGACTATGCAAGAGTTCATGGACTACTACGAAAACCAGCACTCGCAGCTGTCCAAGCGTATTGGCGCCAAGCCGCCCCTGCCCAACGCACAGCGCTATGTGCGGCGCTATCTCACTCCGGAAAAGAACCCGCTCACGGGCGAGGTCATCCATCCCGGCTATGACTGCATAATGGAAATCTGGTGGAACACCCGGGAGGATTTCGAAGCGGCAATGAAGGGGCTTGCCAATCCAGAGCACCTGGCGGCCCGCATGGAGGACGAGAGGAAGGTCTTCGCGACCAACAGCAACCCCGTGTGTACCGTCGAGGAATTTGACTCACCGGTGGGTCCCAACAATACGGTTCCACGCTGGGTCGCGGCACCTTAGGGCCCCACTGGGGCGCGCCGGACCCCACCGCTTGCATAATCAACGTCGCGGCCTTGCAACTTCGGCCGCTCGGAGCGTGCCGACGGTCCTAGCGTCGGCGTGGTGAGACCTATTGCTTGAAGCTTTCGATGGGCTCGGCTACAGACAGCATCACCAGCGGGATCTCGCGCGCGGTCGAGGCCTGATAGCCCTTGTAGGGCGGGAACACGCCAACCATGAAATCCCACACTTTGGCGCGCTCGGCCCCCTTGGGCTCGCGCCAGGTCGCGCGGAACGCTTGCGTGGCGATCTGGAAGGACAGCTCCTTGCTGTCAGCGACATTGAGGTACCAGGCAGGGTGGTGATCAGCGCCGCCCTTGGACGCGACGACCACCACCTCTCCGCCGATGTCGCCGTAGATCAGGGGTGTGATCATCGTCTTGCCGCTCTTGCGGCCGACATACTTGAGCAGCAGCGTTGTCGTGAACTTGTGGCCGCCGATATCACTCACGTCGATGATATGGCCCTCGGAGCCACCCGATCCCAGATACATACCGAGGTGGTCTTCTTTCCAGTTGCGTCTCGCCTTTGCGATTTCGGCGCTGGTGGCATTGCTCATGGAACACTCCTTAGAAAATGAAATGAATCGCACGGCCCCGTTAGTCCAGACTCAAGGTTACAGATAAGGACAGGTTATGGAACAGAATCTCCTGAAGTTTGACGGCCGCATCGTCGTGGTGACTGGCGCCGCTGGCGGCGGCATTGGAACGAGCGTCACGCGCATGCTCGCTGAAGCCGGGGCGACAGTCGTCGCTGTGAGCCGCTCTCAGGAGAAAATCGACAAGAATGTCGCTCCCCTGATTGCTCGGGGCTTGTCGATCGTGCCGGTGGTGGCCGACGTTTCGACCGATGAAGGTGTGGCTGCAACTATGCAGCAGGTGCGGCGCACGAAAGGCACTCTCTACGGCCTCGCGAATGTCGCAGGCGGTGCAGCGGGGCCCACCTGGATGCGTGCAACGCGGGTGACCCGGTCCGACTGGCGAGCGCTGTTCAACCAGAACCTGGAAACGATGTTCTTCATGAGTCAGGCCGTCGCCGCGGAATTGAGGGAGAAACACCTCCCCGGTTCGATTGTCTCGCTCTCGTCGATCAGCGGCATGAACAGCGCGCCCTACCATCTTGCCTATGGCGCGGCCAAAGCGGCGATTGTCGCGGTGACGCGCACGTTGGGAGTCGAGCTGGCGCTCGACAACATCCGCGTCAACGCCATCGCTCCCGGGACGACCATAACACCGGGGGCGGGCGCATACATCGATGAAGATCCGGAGCGCGACCGCCGCGCCGTTGCCATGGGTCGGCGTGCCCTTCCTGATGAGCAGGCTGGCGCGGTACTTTTTCTGCTGTCGGAGCTGTCGAGCTACATAACGGGCCAGACCATCCTCGTTGACGGCGGCCTCAATCTCAAATGGACCCATCTTGGCGCCGACAACACGTCCGTGTTTCTCAAGGACGAGACTTTCCGTGCGGCGATCAAGCGCTGAGTCCAACAACTCGTGGCGCTCGATTGCGCTACAAACCTGTGCTCGAAGCGATCGCCGTCCGCGGCACCTTACAATCCAACCTAGACGATCTCGCCAATGTCGGTCCCTACGGGGTAGGTCTCGCCCGCCTGCGCTTTCTGCATCAATCGCCCGGAGACCGGGGCCTGAATCTCCTGGACCGCTTTACCGGTTTCAAGGGTGTAGATCAGGTCGCCCTCGTTTACCTGGGCGCCGTCGGCTACAAGCCATTCGGCGAGCACGCCTTCGGTCATGGCCATCTCGAGGCGAGGAATTGTGAGCGGAGTCGACATGCTTCGGTTCGGTCCTTATTCCTTGAAAGCGAGCACTTCACGTACGCGAGCGGCGATGGATTTAGCCTGCGGGATCTGATTCATTTCGATCTCGCGGCAGTAGGCGATCGGAGCGTAATCGGCGCCGAGCCGGGCAACGGGGGCCTTTAGGGTAGAGAAGAGTTCCTCGTTGATGGTGCTCGCGAGTTCGGCACCAAAGCCGCAAAATTCTGTGGCGGCATGGACGACGAGCGCGCGCCGAGTCTTCTTCACCGACTCCAGTACGCGGTGATAATCGACGGGTACGAGGGTCCTGAGATCAATCACCTCGAGACTCACGCCCTCCTTCTGCAACTCTTCAGCGGCGGCGAGACACTCCTGCACCTGCCAGCCATAGGTGATCGCGCTGATGTCGGAGCCTTCACGCCGCACCTTCGCCACGCCCAGCGGGATACGATAGTCCGCGAGGGGCACCTCGCCGCGGACGCCCCGCAGCAGCTTGATCGACTCCAGGTGCACGCAGGGATCGTCGTCAAAGATGCAGCTGAGCAGCAGGCCCTTAGCGTCAAACGGGGTACTTGGAAAGGCCACCTTCAGCCCCGGCGTATGAAGCAGCCAGGCTTCGAGCGACTGCGAGTGCTGGGCTCCAAAGCCGCCGATTCCGCCACCCACCATCATGCGGATAGTCATCGGGACGTGTGTGGCGGACCCGGACATGTAGCGTTGCTTGGCCGCGTGGTTGAAGATCTGGTCTAAGCAGACGCCGGCGAAGTCGTTGAACATGATCTCCGCCACCGGCCGCATGCCCACGAGAGCCGCGCCAATCCCCGCGCCGATGATCGCTGTTTCCGCGATCGGCGTGGGCCGCACGCGCGCTTGGCCGTATTTGGTCTGCAGCCCCTTTGAAGTCGCGAAGAGGCCGCCGGGCGGATCGCCGATGTCCTCGCCAAGAAGGAACACGCCCTTGTCCTGTGCCAGCGCCAGGTCCTGGGCATCCCGGACCGCCTCCAGCATCAGCATAGTCTTGGTCGGTCCAGTGTGCGCGGCTTCCGCCTCACGGCACGGATAGTGGCCGCGGCGCGGCGGCACGCTGGGATCGGCGTATACGTCAAGCAACATCTCCTCCTTCGGAGTGGCTTGGCGGGCCAGCGCCTTGGTAATCGCCTGCTCGACCTCTGCACGCGCCGCTTCGTCGATCTCCGCCAGGTGCTGTTCGGTGCAGACGCCGGCCTCAACCAGCAGGGCCCGGATGCGTGGTACCGGCCAGGCCTCCTTGGCGGCCTTGAGCTCCTCGGCCGAGAGCTCGTGTGAGTCCCCGACACCCGCGTGCGGTCCGAGTCTCTGGGTGACGGCCTCGAC
Organism: Gammaproteobacteria bacterium; assembly: GCA_028293745.1. Lineage (GTDB taxonomy): Bacteria > Pseudomonadota > Gammaproteobacteria > Steroidobacterales > Steroidobacteraceae > 13-2-20CM-66-19. The sequence goes on from JAQGOF010000243.1 coordinate 36,388, forward strand.
GAAAACCGGACCTTCCCCCCGACGAATCTCTTGCACGATCGTCTTCATGCCCTGGTAGAAGGCGGGCACGTCGTTGGCATCCAGCCGCACGCCTTTGAACCCGTAACCTGCAGCACGCGAGGCAAAATCTTTGCTGGCGGTGTAGCCCGGAATTTTCGTGTATTCGCCGATCTGGTTGTTCTGACACAGAAAGATCACCGGGAGCTTCCAGACCCCAGCGAGATTCATGGCTTCGTGAACCGCGCCGATGCTGGTCGCGCCGTCGCCGAAATTGACGACGGTGACGCGATCTTCGGCGCGCAATTGGGTAGCCAACGCCAGGCCATTGGCGATCGGTGCGCCGGCACCCACGATGGCCGTCGTGAGCATGGAGCCGGAGGACGGGTCGGAGATATGCGGTGAGCCACCCTTGCCTTTGTTGACTCCGTCAATACAGCCCAGCGCTTCGGCGAACAGGCCTTCGAGCGCCACGCCTTTTGCCACCTGATCGTGGATGCCTCGATACGTCGTCACCATGTAGTCGCGCGCGTTGATCAACTGGGCGAGCGTGGCGGGAATTGATTCCTGCCCCGTCATCGGCCAATAGCTGAACAAGAACTGCCCGGCAGAGAGCCCCGCCTGAATGCGTTTGTCGACGGCACGTATCCGCGCCATCTGCCGATAAATCTCCACCAGGACGGTTGGCTCAATGCCTAGGTTAGTTTGAACTAGCTGCTGCATGAAGAACCCCCCTTCGATCACCGGGCTGTAATCGCGGCCCACGCACGCGGGCCTACCTGACGCACAGATACTAAGCTAGGTTAGTACCAATGGCAGCCAGATACAAGAATGATGGGCGGCGCGTCTGTCCCTGCCGGCCACCCCCAGACCTTGGGTCGCGATGCAGCGGGCTATTTGCCGAGGGCCAGCGGCCGCAGCGAAAAGCGCAGCCATATCTGCCGCCCCCGCTCGAAATTGCAGGCCAGCTGGTCGGGCGCACCCGAGGTGCTAGCGCCACCACCGCGACTTCCCACGCATGGTCCGACCCGCTGAGGGCTACGCTCACGTCAGGTTTTAAACCAACACGAAGGCGGCGAGAGCCGCGGCTGGCGAGCACAGCCTGACAGATCGGAACAGACGACGATCAGGAGTTGCACCATTGGCAGCCACCGAGCCCCCTTGAGGCACGCGGGCCGCCAGGAACTGGTACCGTGGGACATGCTTTTGTCAGCGCTGCAACCTACCAACACCTCCGGGACGCGGCAATGTCTGCACCGGCAATCGAATGCGACTCTGGAGGAGATGGATGCGCCGCGAAGCCAGCACGCAGTTGCGGTCCGCGTGTTGGCTTTACTCGCCGGCCTGTGTCACGCGACAGTTCTCAGGCGATGGATTCGGTGCCGAGCAGGACCGTGCGATGCATCATCCGGCCGGACGCAGGATCGTATGGGGTCGCCCGGTGCATGGTCCCGCAGTTGTCCCAGATCACCAGGTCACCGACCTCCCAGTCGTGGTGGTAGACATTCTCCGGGCGAGTCGTGTGGGCGGTGAGCTTCGCCACGAACGCGCGACTCTCGGCTTCGGACATGCCTGCGACGTGATCAACTGTCATCCCAACTACGAGCGACTTGCGCCCGGACCGGTGATGCCAGACGAGCGGATGCTCCTTGGGTGCCCTTCTTTGGCGCCAGCGCTCGGTCTCCTCTGGGCCGGAGTCCGGGTTCCACACACGATGCGAGGCTGCAAGGCTGTGCATGATTCGTAAGGAGTCGCAACGCCGCTGCTCCTCCGGCGCGAGATCGTTGTAGGCTGCATAGGTGTTGCAAAACTCGGTTGCCCCACCCGTCTTCGAAAGGCGCCGACCGGTCAGGATTGTCGCCCTCACTGGAGGGGTATCATCAAAGATCCCGTCGATGTGCCAGTGGATCGTCGATTTCAGATATTCAGCTGCGTCATTCTCTTTTTCATCCAACGTGATTTTGAAGATGACGTCCCGGCTGCCGTCAGGCTGCACCTTTCCCTGCGGGATGACCTCGCCCAGCAGTGAGCTGAAGGCCACCTGCTCTGCGTCGGTGAGGCCGAGCCGGTGGAAGACGAGCACGCCGTAGTGCTCGAGCGATTCGAGGCATTCCTTGATGAACGCCGGATCCGAGATCTCGTCCCGGCGCACCGTCGTTTCTGCACCGACGCGCGGCGAGAGTGGGCGAAACTTATCGG
>JAQGOF010000253.1 GCA_028293745.1 Gammaproteobacteria bacterium
GGCGATAAAGAACTTGCCGTCGAATCTAGGATCGCGGCTACGCCGCGCTCGATCAAGCACCTCCCGCGACAGCCCAGGTACACCGTCCATTGGCGTCGAACATACCGCTCGTGTGAGAGCGAAACTAGCTGTTTTCGGCTCTCAGTCAGCACTCGGCTCCCTCGGCTCGGTGTGAGCTCGCCCCATTAGAGAACGCAACCCTCACTCGATCAGCAAGCCGGCACGATGCGGGATAACGCACCCCGGTAAAACAGCAACGGGTCGCCGTCCTGTTCGCACAGGCGTAATACCCGGCCTATGATGATCGTGTGATCGCCAGCCTCGTGCCGTGCGTGGGTCTCGCACTCGAAACGCGCGTGGTGTTGTCTGAGCAGTGGCAGCCCGGCAAGTCCTTCTTCGACTTCCAGGCTGGCGAAGCGATCCCGGTTCCTCGCGGAGAACTGCCAACACAGCTCGCCCTGGCTGCTGTCGAGTACGTGAACGGCAAAATAGGTCGCCGCACACAAGGCGCCGTAGTTCCGCGATGTCTTGGCGATCGACCACTGCACGAGCGGCGGGTCCAGGGACAACGACCCAAAGCTGTTGCAGGTCAAGCCGACGGGCGCGCCGTCCGGCCCGCGTGCAGTGATGATCGTGATTCCAGTGGCAAAGCGCCCGAGCGCGCGGCGAAACCCTTGCGAATCGAACGGAACCTGACTCATCGACTCATTCCTACCTCGCGTCCACCCGGTGCGCATACCCCCTCATTGTGTCGACGTCCGCACTAGGATCCCAAATCTCGAGGTTCGCAAGATCGCGTTCCGAAAACCATCCGACCTCGAGCGACTCCGGCGGCACGGCTGAGGCGGGCACGCTCTCATCCAGGCGAGCGATGAAGATGCGATTGCACGCGAAAACCTGAGTCAACACCAACAGTGCGGGACCGCAATGATTATGCTTCCCGCATTGGCGGGCCACCAGGCTGGCATGCAGGATTACGTAATCCACCGGAAGTTCATTGCACCGTCGCGCCTTTCGCTATCCAAACCATAGGTCGAGAGTCTCGAGCGCGCAACCCTTCAAAGAGTACGGCAGACGATCGAGCAGGCGGAATGGCGTCCTGGTGTAGGCGTTCCTCCCTGGAACCATCCGACAATGCGGGAAGGGGGAATACGATGCAACAGAGAAAGTCCAAGTACGCCAGCGGCACATTTTACAAATCCGTTCTGCTGCCAACGACAGCGCTTGGCATCAGCCTGGTGGCTCCGGCGATTGCCCAGGAGGCCGGCAGCCGTACCGCGCCTGGGCGGGCCTCGGCCATCGAGGAAGTGATCGTCACGGCGCGGCGCAAAGAGGAAAGCATCCAGGACGTTCCGATTTCAATCTCCGTCTTCAATCAGAAGCAGTTGGAGGAGCGGAACATCGTCACTGCGAGCGATCTGGCGACTTACACGCCATCGCTCTCCAGCAACGAGCGCTTCGGCTCGGACAATTCATCGTTTGCAATTCGCGGTTTTACCCAAGAGTTGCGTACGACCGCGTCCGTCGGCGTCTATTTTGCCGATGTGGTCGCGCCGCGCGGCGGCGGCAATATCACCGGTGGCGATGGCGCAGGTCCGGGCGCCTTTTTCGACCTGCAGAACGTTCAAGTATTGAAGGGGCCGCAAGGCACCCTGTTCGGTCGCAATACCACGGGCGGCGCGGTGCTGCTCGTGCCACAAAAGCCGACTCATAATCTCGAGGGCTATATCGAGGCATCCGCGGGAAACTACGACCTGAAGCGAACGCAGGGTATCCTCAACGTGCCGTTCGGCGAACGCGCCCGCGCGCGCTTCGGGATCGACTACCAAAAGCGTGATGGTTACTTCAGGAACGTGTCCGGCATCGGCCCCGACCATCTGGGTGACCTGGAGTACATTTCGGGGCGCGCCAGCTTCGTCTTTGACCTCACCGACTCTCTCGAGAACTACACCATCCTGACGTACACCGACTCGAAGAATCGCGGCACCGTGCAGAAGCTGATCGCATGTAACCCGGCTGGGGGATTGGGCGCCTTCTGCGCCGCGCAACTCGCGACCCAGGATCGCGACTTTTATGCAGTTGAGAGCACAACGCCGGATCCGTTCAGCAAACTGAAACAATGGCAAGGAATCAACACGACGACCTGGACGGCGAATGACGATTTGACCGTCAAGAACATTCTCTCCTACGCGAAATTGGAATCGACGTTGCGCACCGCTGTGTTCGGCAGCAACTGGTTCGTACCGGCCGCAGTGCCGGGAGTCGGCGGCTTGCCGTTCAACTTCGCCAATTCCGATCAGGTGCCCGGCGATCCGACGAACAGCCAGGCGAGCCTCGTAGAGGAATTGCAGCTCCAGGGACGCGCCCTGGACACTGCGCTGGTGTGGCAGGCAGGCCTCTACTACGAGCGCAGCAGGCCGGACGGGTTTTCCGGTTCGCAGTCGCAAAATCAGATCCATTGTACGGCTAGACCCGGCGCCGATCCGACCACTTTCAACTGCCAGGACGTGCTGCGGCGGCTGGCATTTGTAGCGAGCCGCGGACTTCGCGACCCCGGCCCGGTCGGCAGTGTGCAGCGTCAGCTGGGCGAGGTTGACTATGAGAACAAAGCTGTCTATGCCCAGGCCACCTACGACATCACTCAACGGTTCAAGGCTACCAGTGGACTTCGCTACACGGCGGATGATTCGCGGGGAACATCGCAAATGATCGCGTATCGCGGGTTCCCGGGTACCACCTCGGGTGCGCCGACGGTCACTGCGTGTATCAACCCGAACGCGACGCTACCGGATTGCATCATCCATCTGCGCCAGAAGAGCCATGCACCAACCTGGCTGATCGACTTCGATTACCTGCCGGCGGACGGCATGCTGCTCTACGCGAAATACTCTCGCGGCTATCGTCAAGGCAGTGTCAATCTCTTCGGCGCCGACGGGTTCAACACCGATCGGCCGGAACACGTCGATGCCTATGAGGTCGGCTCCAAGGCGACGTTTGGCGGGCCCGTTCCTGGCACCTTGAATATCGCTGCGTTCTACAACGAACTGCGCGATCAGCAGCTGCAGGCAGGCTTCAGAAGCAGCGTCGCCGCCGTCGCTCCGACGACTGGTATCGTGAACGCCGGTCAATCGACCATTGAGGGCGTGGAAGTCGAGACCTCACTGCCGCTCTTTAGAGGTTTTTCGCTCGACGTCTCTTACACTTACCTCGATACCAGACTCAAAGAGCTGCAGACTGTGACAGCGCCTCCCGGCAGTGTCTTCGATGTGATCACTTTCACTGCCGACGTGGGCGGCCCGTTGCCCCAATCTCCGAAGCACAAGGCCTCTGCCACGGCGACCTATCGATTACCATTGCCTCAGGACACTGGCGAGGTCTCGCTGGGTGCAACGTATGTGTATACCGCTGAACAGAATACTGCGGCACCCTCCGCCTCGCCCTTTGCCACACTCGGCGCATACTCCCTGCTCAATCTGAATCTGACGTGGAGGAATATTGCCAACTCGCGAGTCGACGCGGCGGTGTTTGCCACGAACGTCACGAATAGGCAATACCTGACCTTTGTCAGCGGCCTCTACGGTGCCGGTTTCGAAGCAGCGACGCTAGGTCAACCGCGTATGTGGGGCGTGAGATTGCGCTACAGCTTTGGCCAATAGAGGTCTCACGCCGGGCAGTGCGGATGAGCACTCGTGAGCAGTGTATGCAGCGCTGGCGCAGCTTCTCCCGACTTGTCGTTCATCTGTGCATTGCGACGCACGCTTCCGGGTGACACGCCAAAGTAACGTGCGAACCGGCGACTGAACGCGGCTTCGGAGCGATAACCTGCGCGCGCACTGATCTCGATGATCTTCAACTCGCCCTGTTGCAGAAGCTCGGCGGCGTATTGCATGCGACGTTCGGTGATGACTTCCATGGGCGTGCGGCCGGTTTGAGCCGTGAACCGTGCCGCGAAGCTGGAACGGCCCATGCCGACCTTGCGTGCGAGTCGTGCAACGGACCAGTCGGCGGACGGATCCGACCCGATGAGATGCAGCGCATTTGCGATGGGGTCATTCCATTCGGAAGATTTGAACAGCAGCAAGCATTGCGGATGATTGCGCAATGAGGCCGTGAGCATCAGCGCGGCCAAACGCGTGAGCAGCGCTGTAGCCCCTGTGCCTGTCGCGGACATCTGCAGCGTCTCCGCTCTTACGGCAGACAGGCGCGAATAGTTGGTACGGTCGGTTCCCAACATCACTACCGGAGGCATCGAGACACGACGCAAACCACTGGGCCAACTCACCTTGAGCTTGGCGCTCAACACACGCGCTTCTACCGGACCACTACGCCCGATGGTGATCGTGGGCGGAACGTCAACGCTCTGCTCGTCGCAGAGGAAATCCAATCTGCGGGTGGGACTGTCCGGTGTGGTGCGTAGCGCATGAGGTTCGCCCGACAAAATCATGGCCACGCTCCCCGGCCGCAGCTCGATGGTGCCGCCTGCAATACCGGCAATCTGAACCGATCCCTGCACCACGGCGTAGAACAACACGCCATCGCTGGGTGGCATGCTGAATCCGCCGGACGATCTGACATCCACGAAGCACCACGTCTGACCGCGCAGATCCAATAGGTTGAGAAATTCCGAGAGCGTCCCGTTCATTTGCAAGGAAGGGTTGATGTCGCCGCATGCATCACATTATTCCCCTCGTTATCTGTGCCGCCGTGCGTGTCGTAGCCTCACGGCCCAACACGCCTCCCACAGGGGATCCCAGTGCCGGGACGCGAGATCAGGGATGTTCCTGCCGTTCTCATCCTTGTGCGTATGCGGATCAGAGTTGATGTTGATGCCACGCAAGCCGAGCTTGTGAGCGCGCT
>JAQGOF010000027.1 GCA_028293745.1 Gammaproteobacteria bacterium
TCGCTGTTGGCATATCCGACCTGCCCTGAATCGGGCGGCGCGACCCTGGTCGTTCTCGGACCCGACTTCTCCGGCGCCTTGGACTCCGTCGGCGAGCAAAGCGGCGAGCTGATGGCACAGGGCTCGATCAACGGAATCTGCCTGGTCTCAGGGGCCGCGACCAACCCTACAAATCAGTTGATCCACGACTCCTACCCGCAGGTCCAGTACGTGCCGCTGGCGCTCAACGACTGGACCAAGCTCGCACACGTCGCAGGGCTCGCCCAGCAGCTTCTCGGACTGAAGGACTCGGGCTCGGGGGAATTCAGGGATGTCACCATTCTGGCCGAGGCGTCTACTTTCGGCTTCGGAGTGTGTGAACAGCCGGCCCCCAGTGCCGATTACTTGAGCGCCGACCCGGGACGCAGGATGGCGGACAAACTCTGCCACGACGCGCACGTGCTGTATTTCCCCGCGAGCATCGCGGATCTGCGTGACGAGATCCAACAGCAACAGGACGCCGCAAGGCGTGATGCGCACAATCCGTTGCATATAGCGCTTCCGGATGATCAGCTGCCTCTGCAAATGCGTGCAGAAAATGGGAGCGAGTATCCGGAAAGCCGGCAGTCCGAATCAACGACAGCAAGCAAACAACTTGCGTTGGAGCAGCTGCTCGGCAGCTTGAGTGCCCGCAAGCCACCGCAACTCGTCGTTATCGTCGCGACGGATGTCCGGGATCGTCTGTTCTTATTCGATAAGTTGCGCGAGCGGCTCCCGCGTGCAATGTTCGTTGATCTGGACGCTGATAATCTCCTGGCGCATCACACCTATTTGCACGCGACCCGGGGCGCGTTGGCGATCGGATCTGCCAAACTGCTCATAGATGTGACGCCGGAGCGCGCGGCGCCGGCCGTCTCGAGCACGCAGCCCCGACCGGATGACATTGACATCTACGGTTGCCACCCCTCCGATACGAAGGCCGACGAAACCGCCTTGATCCCAAGGCGACTCTCATCATCCTGGTCAAGTGACTTCCAAGCCATCCTGGCTGACTCCGTTCAGCGGCTGTACGAGCCTGGCTCCGCGGGTGTTGCAGCACCTTGTATTCTCAACCCGGCAGACTCGAAGCACCTCAGGCAGGCGACGGTGCAAGTCGTTACCCTGGAAGGACTCAAGCAGATCAGTAATGCATTCACGTCGGATTTCCAACCATGGCCGTGGCCGCTGCACATGCTCCTGGAGGCCGAAGAATTGGCACCCCTCTTCTGCGTCGCCGTGGCCTGGATCTGGCTAGCCGCATTGATACCTCCGCGACCTGCAGCCCAAGTCGTCAGAAATCCACTTTGGAGTCAGGCCGGCACCATTGGAACGGTCGCGACCGCAGAGATTGGTTGCATTCTCTTTGCCGCGGTGTCGCTCGTCTTCACCTTCGTCTTCCGAAGCGCAGATCACGATAACCCGCTGTTCTTCTGGCTGGCGGCTGCAATCGCAATCGGCGCCTGGCGTTTGGTCGCCTGCTGTCGTCTATTGAGCGAGACACGCCGTCCAGCGAGACGGTTTGACCTGCAACGGGGCTTAGCTTCAATGGCGCCGGCAGTCGGTGCAGTGCTTCTGGCAGCCACTCCATGGTGGTGGCAACACACCGGGGCGCATGCCGGCTCCAACGAGTTCGTGGATCACAACGCCCTGACCGACCTCGCGCTCGATCCGGATGCAGGTCTCGCATTTTTTCTCGTGATTGCAATTGGTACTTCCGCCCTGCTCTACACATCTTTGACGTTGGAGATGGCGGCGGCCATCGTGTACAGGAATCTGGATCTGATGAAGACCAATCGCCGGGCCGCGCAGGTGCCCGCCGGCTCACGACTTGTGCGTGAAGACTTCAACGGTGAGCTGCTGGGCCCTCCGTCAATACAGATTGGAGCGGCCGTATTGATCGCCGCACTGACGCTTCCCGACCTGTTCGGGATTACCGGAGGAGTTCGGTTGACGGTGTTCGGTTCGTTTGCATCGTGTGCGGCCCTCCTGTCACTGATGGCAACCACGATGGCGGCAGCCTCATTGACCTTCGCGGCACTACGCGCTGGGCGGCGAGTCATCGGACTATCAGGACGCATGCGCAATTCCTGTCTGGCATCGAGAAACCTCGATGTGTCTGATCCCTCCAGCGAAATCCCCGGATTCTGGCCTGCGGGTTCTTCAACGCCCAGGACATTCCCAACGACGCCGGTCACCGCTCAGGTATCCCACCTGCCACCCGCCACTATCTGCCTGCTCAAGCCAGCACAAAGTGTGTACTGGGATCGGCTGCTGACGACATGGCTGCACAAAGGCTGTGACGACAGCGAGCACCGGGCTGCAGTATTTCTGCTTTTCGCAACCGAGATCGGGGTACATCGATGGCTCGTCGCCGGCGCGGTGACGTGCGCGCTCGCAAGTGTAGGAATCGTCTATCTGTTTCCCATCGAATCGGACATGCTCCTGCTTCTCAACCTCGGCCTGCTGATCGCGGCCGGCGCTATCGCCGGATACATGGCCACGACATTTGAAGGCGATGCGCTCCTGAGCAACGTGCTTTGCAACCGGCCTCGAAAAGCCAAGATGTCCATCACCCTGTTCGTTTTCATAGCGGCGCCATTTCTCGCGCTCTCCGGCGCGGTTGCGGTGACGAGGATACCCGGCGTAGTTGACTGGAGTGGCGGCGTGATTGGGCTGCTGTTGGGATTGGGTCTGCATCCCTGACGCGCTCCCGGGGCCTTGCGCTTCCCAGGGCCTCGCCTCCCCGGCCCCGCCGACCGCACGACCCAGGCTGCGACTGTGCCATACCGTCTGCGACCCAACAGGCGTTCATAGGAACCATTGCGCGACCGCGGCGTTCGATACCCAACCAATCAAAGGGTACACAGCTATGAATGCAAACAACCCCGAGACATGGGTCATCGCGGCTGTCCTGGTACTTGCATTGATCGCGATTGCTTTTCTGATCGCGCGCGAACGCAAGCGTAGGCAGTCTCGACGGCTGCAAGAACGCTTTGGACCGGAGTACGGCCGCGTCGTAGCCCAACGCGGTGACAGGACGAAGGCGGAGTCCGAGCTGAAGGCTCGCGAACAGCGAGTCGAGCGCCTGACGATCGTGGCTCTGGCTCCCGCTGACGCCGCCAAGTTCGGTCAGGCCTGGAGCGCGTTGCAGGGCCGCTTCATCGACAATCCCAAGGGCGTTGTCATGGATGCGGACAGGTTGGTCCGCGACCTGATGGTCAAGCGCGGCTATCCAATGGTCGATTTTGAGCGCCGCGCAGCCGACATTTCGGTCGATCATCCTGCCTTGGTCGAGACTTACCGGTCCGCGCAGGCGATCGCACTACGCGACCAGCGTGGCGAGGCCAGTACCGAGGAGCTACGCAAGGCTGTTGTCTACTACCGCACACTATTTGATGAGCTGCTTGAAGTTCGCACAGCCCGGCAACCAACTGAAAGAGACACGGTGGTGCACTCATGAATACACCTGTAAACAGAGAGCCGGCGGGAAGGCCCCTCAGGACATCGGACCTCGCCGCTGCCGGCTCGCGGCCGACTGCCCGGAAACAAGACAAAGGCATGCAGCCCGTTCGGCCCGAGACCGATCAATCCATCCAGACTGATCAATCCAACCAGGCCGATCAATCCATGCAGGCGGATCGATCGGAGGGCGTCCGTGCTCCGCAGCCCGCAGACGCTGCTACTGAGCGGCTGGACCCACTCTTCGCGTCCGACCTGGCCGAGGACTATCGCGCCCGCTGGGCCGCCGTTCAGATCAGCTTTGTCGACGACCCAAGGCGAGCCGTGCGACAGGGCGACGAGTTGGTCGCGCAGGTCATGAAGAGCCTGGCGGAAACCTTTGCCGATGAGCGTGCCGGGCTCGAAAGCCAGCTGAGTCAGACAGGCGAGGCATCCACGGAAACTCTTCGCGTCGCCCTGCGCCGCTACCGGTCATTCTTCGAACGGCTGTTATCGCTGTAGTGATGTTCAGCCAGCGTTGGGGATCCACGGTGCACATTGACCTGTGCCGGGAGGAGGGTATGGAACTCACCCCGGCAGCGAGGCGTTGAATTGCAAAGGTGTGGAGGGCCCAAAATCATGCGGTTTATTGTGCAGCTTCCGCTTTACGCGCTGATCGCAGGCGGTTTCCTGGCGTCCGGCTGCGTAGTCGAGCCGGATCATGATCACGATCGGGGGTATCAGCGTCACTCCGACAGAGAGTATCGAGAGCACGAGCGTCGCGAAGCGTATCGCCATTGCCGCGAAGCAGGCGACCGGGACTGCGATGATCTCCTGCATCGCGACTAACTAGAGAGCACCACCAGAGCGGCACGGATGCATAAGTCCGTGCCGCTCTGCAGGAACGGTTATTTGTACGTCGCGTTCGTCCGGGCCAAAAAGTCGCGGTGGGGCGTGTAGTCCACCATGGAGTCGAGCGCAGGCCCCGCAAACGGCTGCGCTTTCAGCGCATCGGCCAGCGCCGCATTGACCTTGTCCACGCCCTCTGCCGTGGGAGCAATCCAGTAGATCCAGAATTTGCCGGGCGCTTCAGTGTGGATCGCCTCAACATCGATTTCGTACTCCTGAATCGTGCCATCGGCAAGCAGCTTTTCCAACAGCGGCACGACGAACCCCTTGCTCAGCGTCTCCACTGCGTCATCCGGAGCCTCCGCCTTCAGTTTGTACGACGCACCGTGCGTGTACGCGCCCTTCATCGATCCGGATTTCCAGTTGTAGAACCGGCTGACATACAAGGCGTCCGAATGCTTGGTGGCGTTGTTCAGCGCGGAAGCCGTAGAGGCACCGGTTTTGTGAAGCTCATCCAACACGTTCAGTACTCCCGCCATCGACATCGCCGTCCAAAACGTATCGTGAGTGTCCCCGTCGGCCTGGTGAACCAGATTTTCATCGTCGCCGTAGCCTACGAGGCCCCCGCTGGCGACTGCCTTGTCGAAGATCTTCGCGTTGGCCGCTGCCTGCTTTTCCATCTCCGTCCAATGTGCGCGCGGCACGGTCCAATTGGACACATAGGTGTACATCCTAGGTTTTTCCTTGACCTCCGCCATCTGCGCGCTCACTGGTGATGCCCAAACGCCCGCGATTGCGAGCGCGCACAGCGCCCGGAAGGCTCCGGATTGTTTGCCGATCATGTTGTTTCCCCGTATTTTGAAGTGTGCTTGGAGTTCTTGGCGGCGACATCATACGCCCGGGGAACGATGCTGCGATGCCGCAATCAATGTCGCGATCCGGCAGCATCGACCTGCCGCCAGCCGCGCAAGCAGAGGGCGTGGCCCGGCAATCGCCGCTATGCGATGTGCCGGAACCAGCCCCTGACGATTCAACCTACCAGGTAATGGCTTGCGACCAGATCTGCATGCTTGCACCGTCGCGAGTGTCAGACCAGGCGGCGTGAATCACGCCATCGGGTCCCGATACCAGTTGGGTGTAGTCACCGAAAAAGCCGCAGCCCGGAAAGCCGACGCATGGGTTGAAATTGATATCCGAAACCGCCTGCTGCTTCGGAAAGGTCTTTCCGCCGTCAACAGACTTGCCGACGAAATAGTCGACCTTGGTGTTGAAGCGATCGTTCCGATCATCGTACCAGCCCACATACACGTTGCCATGCGGTGTCACGGCCGCCCATGGGAAGAAGTGATGCTTCTGATTGTTGAACGAGTCGTTATTCACACGGGAGATATGCGAGACCGCTGCCGTGCTGGCGTTGAGCGCCACCAGGTACACGCTCGGAGTCCCCTCCAGTTTCCCGGATCCGACCTGGCTGGCAGAGAATGCACAGTAAGCGGTCACTCCATGGATGGTGCAGCCGGGCGCGACCGAGGCGAAATTGCGGAATGCCCAGTTGCCATTGTTGAGGCCGTTATAGACGAAGCTGGCCACCGGCTTCGCTGAGACCACCCAGTTGCTGCCGACGAGCGTCGACTCCCACATGTTGATCGTGGGGGAATTGGTGAAATCGTCGAAAAAGACGTGCGGCACGCCGGACGAGTCGATCACCATGCTCGAGAACTGCGTGTTCAGCTTCGAGCCACTGACCAGTGCCGGCGCGGAAAACGGCAGCCCGGCGCCGGGCGACGCCGCTACGACGATCGCTGATGTGCCCGCCGGAATTTTGGCCGTCCCATCCTGACAAAAACCCGACGCCGGGAAATTGCAGAACAACGTGTAGTAGACGTAGGTCGTGCCATTCCTCGAGCTTCCGGGGTTGCTGTCCGTCGTGACAAACGGCTTGTCGAGCGTGGCATCGCAGGTGAAGGTCGCGAACAGGCCATTGCACGGTTGGATATCGATGGGCGTGGGCGACAGGCTGGCGTAGGTGCCGCCGGCAAATCCCTGGGCAATGTCGATCTCCGTGTCTATGTTCTCGTATCCGGCGTTGAAATCGAGGATCAGATTGCCGGTCAGCGTGGACAGATAACTATTGGTCGAGCTGTCGAACGACAGACCCGGATCGCTCTGGAACGTGGACGGGATGAAGCCCGTGAAGGGATTGCTGCCTCCGACCATTGCATCGTCCGTCCATGTCCTGCCGTCGTCGGTCGACACATGAAAGAACATTTTGTCGAAGTTTTCCCTGAAGTCATTGCTCATCACGACCCAATTCCGGGGTGAAGTCGGATCCACGGCGGCTGCGACCTCTGCCTTCGGCCATGGGTTGCGGTCCTGCGTTACCTGCACGTTCGTGAAGCTGACTATGGAAGGTGCAGATGCGCCTGCAGCGCGCATTGCGGCCTGTTTCCTCGCCAGGGCTTGCGCCCCACCCGGAGGCAGCAGCGAGCCGTCCCTGTCAAACGGCGCTTTGTGCAGCTTCTGCACGTACTGCACATATGAATCAATGCTTGTAAAGGCTTTCACGGGGCTGGCAGCATTAGCCGCTTGTGTGCACATGAACGTGCCAACCGAGACCAGAGCCGCACGCCAAAAGTCCAACTTTCGCCTGTTCATTCTTGCTTCCCTTCTGCTGTAGAGGAACGGTTGATGTTTGCGCAAAAAAAAGACGATCTTCTTTTTTCTGGGAGGTCGATCGTCTTTGAAGTATTAGCTGTTGGGGTTGCATTTAGATTATGTTCAGCAACTCCTTCGGTCAAGGCTCCGCCCGATGCACGCTGCAATGGCGAACTGCCAAGCTAGAGGCTGGCTGCGCGGTGCGCGCCCTGCACGCGTGCCCTCCACTGAATCCAACCTTTCAGGGCCCTTTCGCCTCGAGCCTGGGAACGGCACTGAGCGATCCAAACAGTCCGTCCGCCTCGCCGTTGGAGCCGGCAGTGAAGTACAGTTTGTTGGGATCGGCAGCGGCTTCATTGCCGAAGGCGATCGACCAAAGTCCCTCGATCGTGACGGCGCGATTGTTCGTGCCGCGCAGCTGGCCGCGGAAGCTGCCATTGGAAGTGAAGCCGCTGATCCGGCCATCCCCGAAGTTGCCGATCAGAATCTGGCTGCTGAACGGTCCGAAGTCCAAGGGAGCCCGGGCCATTCCCCAGGGAGAATTGAGCGCGCCGCGTGACGCAAAGCGCGTGATCAGAGTCCCATCGGTGTCGAAAACGTCAACGAACCCGTTTCCCGGTCCTTTCATGTCGTCGTGCTTTAGCGCGTCCTGCTTTGCGTACGTCACGAACAGATTGCCGTCAATGAGGG
>JAQGOF010000031.1 GCA_028293745.1 Gammaproteobacteria bacterium
CGCAGGCGCTTGCCAATCAAGCGTGTGGGGAGTGAGTAGAGCGCCTTGGCGACTAGCGCCAGGTGATCGCGTCCGACCTTCGGGTCGCACCAGTACGGGATCTCATACAGCGCCGTGGGCGGCGGCACCAGATGGGGTTGCTCCTCAGCCTCGAAGCACTCCAGCGGCAATCGCTGCGTGCGGCTGTGACGGCGTAGGCCGTACTCTTGCCGACACCAGCGTTTCGCGCGCTCGTGTGCGTCGAGGAAGGACTCGAGTCTCTCGCCGGCGAAGCAATCATCGCGCACGCTGGGTACCGCGCGGCTCCACGCGTCCCTTGTCGCGGGCGTGCCGAGCGCGTGCAGGATCGACCACAAAGCCCCGCGCCTGCGCATACTCGAGGAAGGTTGGGTTGATACGTGCACCGAGTGGATCGGCCAACACCACGATCGCCTTGGTGTTGTCCGGCAGGAGCACACGGAAGATGCCGCCGAAGAACAACCAGGCCTGCTCGCACGCTTGGATCGCACTCACCGTGGTCTCGGGCAGGCACGGCCACACGAACCGGTGACGCGAGTAGACGGCAGTGAAAATCCAGGCGCGAAAGCGCCGCCGCTTGCCGCGCGCGTCCGGTTCCAAATACCCCATCCAACCCGTGTCGACTTGGAGTTCCTCGCCCGGCGCGCAGTCGGCGATCGGCACGGTCGCGGCTGTGCGGCCGAATCCGAGCTCGGCGACGGCGAACCGATGTAGGGTCGCATAGGGGACGTGCACGCCTTGGCGCAGCAGGAGCTTGCGCAGCTTCGAGAGTCGCAGCCCTTGCGCGAGTAACTGTTTGATCCGATCGCGATGCGCCTGGCAGCACTCCCAGGCTTCTCCACGCGGACGCCCGGCCTGCGTCCGCATAGATGCCAACAACGCGGTGAGCAGCTCATCGGTGAGCGCAGCCTCGCCGCTGGCGGGTGTTAGTCCCAATGCCTGTGCCGCATGCACATACCGGCGCACCGTCTTGACGTCCAACCCCAGCCGCGCCGAGATGCGTTTGCAACCGGCGCCGCCCACCCACTGCCGCAAAACTTCTTTCGTCTCCACCCTCGTGACCTCGCGATAAACCATGGCGGTTCTCCCCACGGCCAAGCTGGCTCACGAGGATCCGCCGATGCGTTGCAGCACGCGCAGAGGGAGGGGGATAATTTTGAGAAACTGCCCCCTCAGAGGGGGGAAAGGTTCTGAGAAATCCTCACCCGAACGGGGGGAAAGGTTTTGAGAATCTCAGGGTCCGCGGGGTCCAAAGGTTCTGAGAACCGACACAATTAAAATAAACAGATGGGGACAGCAATGAACGACGACTTGGAAGACAAGGAATACCGCGATGCCTTCGTAGAGGAGACTCTCCGAAACGGCATCTCATTTCAGATCAAAGCGCTCCGGCAAAAGAGCCGGCTGTCTCAGGCCCAGCTCGGAGAGCGAGTAGGCATGACGCAGAACGTCATCTCGCGGCTAGAAGATCCCGAATACGGACGATTTACAATAAACACGTTGCTACGACTTGCGGCGGCGTTCGATGTTGCATTGACTGTCAAATTTACTACTTTCGGTAATTTGCTAGACGGTCTAAAAACGCTGACGCCGGAAGCATTGGCGGTTTCCACATACGTCGAGGAAAAGGAGAACAAGAAGCGCGAGGTAGAATCTTCCTCACTCGAAACACTACTTGCGGACCTCCTGGCGAAGGGAAACCTGCAACCAGAACCCCGTTACTTTACGGCATATGAGTCCGACAAACCGCCGACCACAATGACGGCAGCGGCGGTGGGATCATCGGAAACAGAGCCCACTGGCGCGATGTCTGCCTTGGTAAGCCGTAGTCAGCGCTCGTATCGGAAAGAGGCTGCATGAAAATTCTTTCGATTCGGTCGGCAAGGTCAATCTGGTTGGTCCCCTTGGTGTATATAAAACCCAAGGGACGATTCTTAATTCCGGCAGTGCCTGCGATCGTTGAACGTTATGGTTTTCTCAAGAGGCCAGACGTTTCGGCGTTAGTCGCAAGTCCAACTACGCTAAAGTTTGAGGTAGGGGCATTCGTCGGCAGTGACGGCATAGCCAAACAAGTAAGCCTTTCAGTCCATGATGATGGGTTAATTGCGGAAATGCGATCCTCCACGGACGATTGCGATTTATTTCTCGAGGATGCCCTTAAGTGGTTGGCCGAAGAATTTCAGCTACCAAGGATCGGCGAGCCGTTCGTTCGCAAAGTATATGCAAGCGAGCTCTCGGTGCAATTTGATGGACCTGTTGAGATATTCAACGATCGCTTTTCTTCGTTTGTGAACTCGCTCAAATCCGGGTTAGGCACACACCAGCCTAGGCCGATGGCGCTGACCCATATTAATTTTGGCTCGGAGCCAGCCCCGGGGGCACAGTCAACCGCACTCAGGATAGAGCGGGAGGTAGGCACCCCGTTCGCTGAAAATCGATACTACTCAGCGGCTGCGATTCCGACCAATGACCATCTGGATTTACTTCGGAAGTTCGAAGAGGCAGCTACTGGCCAATCCGGTAACGGCTGATCTTCCGTGAGCGTCCCCAGAAAAAGGACGCTTGAGCATGATGGAGCCCGGGGTAGAAGTGCCTCAGAACCGCGTCCAATATCCTGACTCGGTTCCCTATACGAACAGGTACTTACGAGCGCCGATCTCGGAGCGATTTTGGACAGTTCAGGCTGACGTTTCACTCGGCTTTTCGGGCACTTAGAGCTGAGAGAGGTGCGGCAGGGCAGCATGGCATGGAAGACGGTCGTCGGTTCGATCCCGACTGGCTCCACCAGTAAATTCAAGTATTTGTGCGGGCTACTGTCTCAATGAGTCCATTCCGGGGTACCAGCAGGGGCCCAATAGCTCCATCAGGCCTTCGTCGCTCGCTTGTCCTGAACTCCGGCGATCGGAACGGCGATGGTAGATGAGGGGGCCGGGCGGACGTGAGGAACGCGACGATGACTGTTCACGATCGAGTTGAGATCAACCCTAAGATCATGTTGGGTAAGCCAGTGATCCGCGGCACGCGGATTCCGGTGGAGCTTATCGTCCGCAAACTCTCCGAAGGCGCTGACGAGAAGTCGATCCTCGAGGCATACCCCAAGCTCACATCGAATGACGTTCACGCAGCCCTTCGGTACGGGGCTGACTGATAAAGGCGCGACCGTCGCCTGCACCGCGATCAGTGTGCCGCAAAGCGTATACCCGCTCGCCCAGGCAACGACGGTGTCCACTCACCCAAACGTAAAGGCATACGCCTGGACCCCACCGTCCAGGAACTCAATTGTAAACGTGTGCCGATGAATCTCGCCGGGTGGCTGGCGTATGAGTTGATACAGACGCTGCTCATGGACCACCCCGTTGCCACTCGCGTCGGTGTCGGCGCCGTGACTCGAAGTGGGTTCGGCGCCATCGATCCGTACCCTGAAGCGCGCGGGCTTTCCGTCGGGGGCCGGACCCAGCACGAGGTGCAGGTCGCGAGCGTGGAATCTGAACACCATACTTCCCGGTGCACCGCTGAGAACAGCCTTTTCCTCACCGACAATCCACGTGCCCGTGAGTGCCCATTGATTGAGCTCCAACTTGTCAGGTGCGGTATACGTCGTGGCCTGGTCCGGCATGACGCCGGATGGCGAGCTGAAGTGCTCCGCACGTGCATAACCGACATACGTTTCCGGTGAAAGCATGTTCGAGTCGTCGGGAGCAACCTGGACTCCCGTAAGCCGCTCGGTCGAGACGCCAGCCGGCGGCAGGTCCATGAAGCCGGCTTCGGCCAGTAGTGCTCGCAAGGTTTGCTCGGACTGCGGGTACTCGCCTTCGCCAAAGTGATGACTCCGAACTCGACCCTGTGCGTCGATGAAATAGTGTGCGGGCCAATATTGGTTGTCGAACGCCCGCCAGATCGCATAGTTGCTGTCGAGCGCGACAGGGTAGGCGATACCCAGATCGTGCACGGCTTCACGCACGTTACCGAGGTCCTTTTCGAAGGCAAACTCGGGCGCGTGCACGCCGATCACCACGAGTCCGTGATCCTTGTACTTCCGGTACCAACCGCTGACATAGGGCAGGGATCGCAGGCAGTTGATGCAAGAGTAAGTCCAGAAGTCGATCAGCACGACCTTGCCCCGCAGGCCCTCTCGGGTCAGCGGCGGTGAGTTGAGCCAGGATGTTGCGCCGTCGAGCGCCGGTAGCGAGCCCTCCACAGGCAGGCCTTCCCGAGCCGCTTTACTCTGCACCCCGCTGCCGGGTCTGGCATCTGCAGGCGGCCGTATCGCGCCAATCAAGGATTGTTCGATCCGATTCGTGCCGGCGAGCGACAATCGAGTCAACACGCTGCCATCCAACCCGAACGCAATCGCAGCCACGGCAACCAACACCGCAACGCCGAGCCCGCGCCGGACCCACTCACCAGCTCCCAATCCTCTCTTCAACGCGCCGAACACACGTCCACCCGCCAGAAGCGCTATGGCCAGAGAGGCGGCCGCTCCAGCCGCATACCCGAATAACAACAACGTCGTGTGCGCGTTCGGCCCCGAGAGTGCCGCCCCGGTGAGGACCAGGCCCAGGATCGGCCCGGCACACGGTGCCCACAGCAGCCCCGTGGCTACGCCGATTACGAGTGGGCGCACTATTCCAGTGTCTGCAGGGGAGGAGGCCGAAGAAGTACTCTGTTCAGTCAGTCTGTTACCAAGCGCAATGAAGGGACGTGCCAGCAAATCCGCCAGGCGGTAAGACAGCAGCGTCAATGCGAATGCGGTCAGAAGTACCAGGGCGACAACGCGCCCGTACTGATTGATGTGCACAGCCCATGAGCCACCCACTGCAGCCAACGTGGCCACTGCGGCGAAGCTCAGCGCCATTCCCGCCAACAAGGGCAGACCGCTCCTGAGAAAGGGCTGGTCTGCGCGGGCGAAAACGAAGGGTAGCACCGGCAGAATGCATGGACTCAGGATGGTCAGCATGCCCCCCAGGAACACCAGAGCTACGAGTGTCATTTCGGCTTTCCGTCCACGCCAAGTACCCTACCACGACGCCAAACATACCGTGGTAGACCGGGTGGGAAGCGATCTGATTACAACCCGTCGAACCTCTGTGGGAGGCGGCGCCCCGCACCAGCCGTGGCGGCCGGCGCGGGGCCACAGAATCGCTCGCTAGAACCTCTGCGAAATGCCTACGAAATAGCCCCGCCGCGGTCCAAACTGCGGGGCGCCAACGCCGACACCGGTGCCGTTGCGGATCTGGTACTGCTTGTCCAGGGCGTTGATGACGTCGAAGCGGGCTGAGAATCCCTTCAGTCCCTGACGATCGAACGCGTGACTCACACCCAGGTTGACCTGCTCGTAGTACGGCAGGTGATCGTCATTTGGAGTGTTGACGGTGGCGCGCAAGCCCGACCCCAAGATCAGATCTCCGCTGACCCGAGTTCCCTCCTGCCATTCGTAGGAGGCTCCGGCGGAGACCGTCACCTGCTCTTCGTGGTCGAGGTGAATGTAGTGATTGGCGATCCACACCAGGTCATCAGGTGAGAAATTGAACTGCCCACTGACGATGCCCTTGCCAATGGCGCGTTGGATCGCAAAGTTTGCGTAGGACTGGAAGTGACCGACCGAATAATTCCCCGTGAACTCCACGCCATAAACCTGGCCGTGGGCATAGTTGAACGGAGTCAGGATGATCGGAGCGCCGAACTGGCCTTCGTCGACCAGGTTCGTGGCTTGTTTGTAGTAGCTGTCCACTCCGACCGTCAGCTCCTCCGTCAGCTTCTGCTGCAGGCCTACGTCGTAATAATTCGACTTTTCGGCCTTGACCGCATCACCCGATAAACCGAAGAAGGCTGCCGTCGTGTTCACGTACTTCAGCACCGACGCATTGGCTATCAGCTCGAACGGTGGAGGCGAGAAGAACTTGGAATAGCCCGCATGCACGGTCGTGTTTTCAAACGCCTGCCATACGAAGTTGACACGCGGACTGACCTGGCTGCCGCTGCTGAAGGCGTTGTAGTGGTCAAAGCGCACGCCGTAGTTGACCGTCAGTACGGGAAGGATCTTCCACTCGTCCTGCACATAGGCGCTCTCCATGGTTTGCGAGGCGCGGCTGTTGTCTACGATGCTGACCGGTATGTCTGTCGTCGGTATCCCGGTGTCGTCGGTAGGCAGTACTTGGGAAAGCGTATTACTGGTCAGGTGGTCTATCTGGCCATACACACCCGCCCGGATCGTATGTTCGTCGGTCAATCTGTAGGCCGCGTCGCTCTGAAACCCGTACGCGACGTCCTTTTTGTAGGCCTGTTGTGAGATTCCATTGAACAGCAGGTCGCCGAGATTCGGATCAGGCGAGAAATTCAGGCTCGAATAGCGGACAACGAGCGATGTCTGCACGCTCAGGGGCCCTTCCGAGTGCTGCCAGCTCAACGTGGCGAAGCGGGTGATCTCGCGCTGGTTCTCATCCAGGAAATCACTCAGGTAGTCCGTCACCCCGTTGACCGTGAGCCCGGGCCCGATGTCGGCGGCATGGACGCCGGAACGGTTCGGTATCTGGAACCGATCGTCCGAGCTGCCGGCAATCAAGCTCACCCGGTCGTTGTCGCCGAAGATGTGCTCGAAGTAACCGAAGCCGTGCCACTGCTTCGTGTGGTCGTGGATGGGCGTGGAGCTGCCGTCCGGGGACTCGATGCCGAGGCCGTTGCGAATGAAATCGCCTGCGACGAAATAGGTGTTCGCGCCGGTGGTCCCGCCGTAGTTGAAACTGGGCTCGATGGAGCCATGGCTGCCGCCGTAGATCGACACCTCACCCCCCGGTTGCAGCGCTCCGCTCTTGGTGGTTATGTCGATGATTCCGGCGCTTCTGAGCCCGTACTCGGCGGGCAGACTGCCCGTGATGAGCTTCAGGGAGGAGATCAAGCGTGGCGGCAGTGTCTGCCCGAACACGCTGATACCGTCGGGCAGAATGACTCCGTTCAACCTGAACTGCAGGCCGTTGTGGTCGCCGCGGATATGCAACTGGCCGAATGAGTCCTGGGCAGCATCGGGCAGCTGCAGCATGACCTGGTTGAGCTGGACGTTGTTGCCGCCCGGCTCGGACTCGATGGCCTTGGAATCAAACTTATAGGTGGTTGCACCGGTGTCGGTATCGATGCGGGAGCGCTCTTCGTTCAGGTGTTGCGCCGTGACCACGATGGTTGGAATGGAAGAGCTCGTCTGATTTGCAACTTGCGCAACGGCAAGGTGAGTAATGCAGGCGGCAGCGGCACCCATTGGCACCGCAGCCCTGGATAAACTGGACATGTATTGAAAACTCCGCGAAAACTGAATGACGCCCGCCGCTGCCGCGCGCGCAAGCAGTCGGAGGCTATGGGTCAGGATTTAAGCGCGGAAGGTGGGGGGCCCGCGGCTACGCGGAGTGGGGACGTCGGCCGGAGTTGCCGCACAGGCAACCTGGGCACGGGCCGCACAGGAAGAAGGCTCAAACAGCCCAACAGTTACAGTACTGCCGGTGGGATTGGCGACCTGCGAGAACGCGAAACACAGCTCACAGGTCTTTTCGAGGACGGTGTCGCCGTGAACCTGTGTCTCCACATTCGTGCCGACACGGCAGATGTGGCTCACTTCGTGAAGGACGGCACCCAGCTGCGCGGTGAGCAGCAGCAGTGCGAGACCTAAAGATATCTGGAGCTTGCGCATGATAACGGTCAACACGGGGACGCACCGACAGTAGCAGGTTTCCGCGCGCCATGCAGCTTCTGCGCGACTGGCCGTGTCGGCACCGCGACCAACGGTGTCAGCCCTTGCGGCGCGAGAGGGCAATCGCCGCGACCAACACGATCACGATGTTGAGTATCCACCAGGCGACCTGCTTGTGGTCGCGCAACAACCCGTCCGTGGAGCTCGTTTCGGCCACTGCGACCTTGCCCGAGAGGATCTCGCGAATCCCATCGTGCGCCACGATGATCTCGACATCCCTGGCAGCATCGCCGCGCAGGTCATTGATCGGCACTTCGTAACCGCCCGCTTTTTCGTGCGTGACGGATTCGTTCCTGCCGTCCACTGTCACAGTAACGTCATCGCTGCTGACCAGGCTCTTGTCGCTGACGCGCCGGATGGTCAGCCGCAGGGTATCGGCATTCGGGGTTCCATCGATGCTCAGAAGTGCCGAATGCGCGATCTGCGCGGCCGCGTTGGGAGCCAGCCGGACGGGCCCGGCCGGCTGGGCGGGTTGCGACGGTCGAGCGGCCTGAGCGCCCTGGCCGGCCTGTATGCCCTGAACGGCCTGGGCGGCCGGCGCAGGCGGCGGGTCAGCTGCCCGCCCTGCAGTCGCAACAAAAACGAAAACGGTGCAGGCACCCACCTGCCAGATACGTGCCAGGGGCGACATTCGAGCCTCAAATGGGGTGAAACGCCGCGTAATCTACATTAAGGGGCTGCATTAAGCCCGATCAAGGGCAACCGCCGGCTCCTGGCCGGCCGTCCATGCGTCATGGCACCGGGGATGGAAGTGCAGCGTGATGGTCGCCCCGTCGAGCTGGGCTTCTACCTCGTACTCAACATCGGCAGGGCCCACGAGGACGCGGCAGAAGTCGCAGGGCACGCCGCATCCCTTGCCGCCCCACATTCGAATTGGGACGGCCCGTCGCAGGGCAGCGACATTCAACCTAGCCGCCCGTGGCTCCCCCACGGACGTTCTGTGGTCCGCAGAAGCTGACCCGTTCATTCGAATTCGCCTCGTCCCGCTTGTGCGAAAGCGTTATGTAACGTCCCGACTATGCTCCGAGGCCGTTAGCGGGGCAAGCGTCGGGGACGGACCATTTCCCAGGAATACCTTGCGACTACAGCGACATCTGCTATGTTCCCGCCCGTTGGGTCGCACTCTATAAAGAAGCCGATTTATTCGGGGTTTGCAAGTCGCACGGAGACCGTCCAATGGACGGTAGCTGGAGACTCTCCGTGATGGTGGATCGTAGTTCCTTCCCGCGCCGCTGGCGAAGCGGTGGATCACCCGCGCCCTGCGGGTTTATTAATCATTTTGTAATAGTTTTCCCCGGAGTCCGTTGATGGAAACGCAAGTACGTGCGCGCCGCAGTGTCAAGTCAAATGGCAAGGAAGTCACGGAAGTCCCCGGCCTCGATCTGCGTAAGCTCTTGCGGGCGCTGCAATCGGTACGGGACGGCGATTTCTCGGTCCGGCTCGCGAGCGACCAGACTGGGCTGGCTGGAAAAGTCGCCGATACGTTCAATGAGATCGTCAGCTCGAACCAGCGTCTGGCGCGCGAACTGGAACGCGCCGGCCAGATCGTCGGTAAAGACGGCAAGACCCGTCACCGCATGTCAACCGACCGTCGTTCCGGCGCCTGGGGCGCGATGGAAAGCTCGGTGAACACCCTCATCGACGACCTCCTGTGGCCAACCACGGAAGTGACTCGGACCATCTCCGCGGTGGCCAAGGGCGACCTGCAACAGGCCATGAGCCTCGAAGTGGATGGCCGGCCGCTCAAAGGCGAGTTCCTGAGATCCGCCACGATCGTCAACACGATGATCGAGCAGATGAGCGCGTTCACATCGGAAGTGACCCGCGTCGCCCGCGAAGTGGGCACCGAAGGCAAGTTGGGCGGCCAGGCAGCCGTCCCCGGCGTCGCCGGGACCTGGAAGGACTTGACCGATAGCGTGAATTCGATGGCCAGCAACCTGACTGGCCAGGTGCGCAACATCTCTGAGGTCACGATCGCAGTCGCAAACGGCGACTTGTCCCGCAAGATCACAGTGGACGTGCGCGGTGAAATTCTGCAGCTGAAGGAGGCCATCAACACGATGGTCGATCAGCTGCGCTCGTTCGCTTCGGAAGTGACTCGCGTGGCGCGCGAAGTGGGTACCGAAGGCAAGTTGGGTGGCCAGGCGATCGTGCCCGGCGTGGCCGGCACCTGGAAGGACCTTACTGACTCCGTCAACGCCATGGCGACCAACCTGACAGGCCAGGTCCGCAACATCGCCGAAGTAACGACAGCCGTGGCTCGCGGCGACTTGTCGCGCAAGATCACGGTGGATGTGAAGGGAGAGATTCTCGAGCTGAAGAACACCATCAACACCATGGTGGACCAGCTCAACAGCTTCGCGGCCGAAGTGACCCGCGTGGCGCGTGAAGTCGGTACCGAGGGCAAGTTGGGCGGCCAGGCAGTCGTCCCGGGCGTCGCGGGTACCTGGAAGGACCTGACCGACAACGTCAACTCGATGGCCGGCAACCTGACCGGTCAGGTTCGAAACATCGCCGAAGTCTCCACTGCAATTGCAAGTGGCGACTTGTCGCGCAAGATCACGGTGGACGTGCGCGGTGAAATTCTCCAGCTGAAAGAAACCATCAACACGATGGTGGACCAGTTGCGCTCATTCGCATCCGAGGTGACTCGCGTGGCCCGCGAAGTGGGCACCGAGGGCAAGCTGGGTGGCCAGGCGGTCGTGCCGGGTGTCGCAGGCACCTGGAAAGATCTCACCGACAGCGTGAATTCGATGGCCGGCAACCTGACCGGACAGGGCCGCAACATCGCTGAAGTCGCGACCGCGATCGCCAACGGCGACTTGTCCCGCAAGATCACGGCGGACGTCAAGGGCGAAATTCTGCAGCTGAAAGATTCCATCAACACCATGGTGGACCAGCTCAACGCCTTCGCAGCCGAAGTGACTCGCGTGGCCCGCGAAGTGGGCACGGAGGGCAAGCTCGGCGGCCAGGCCGAGGTGAAGGGCGTCAGCGGCGTGTGGAAAGACCTCACGGAAAACGTCAACTCGATGGCCAGCAACCTGACAGGTCAGGTCCGCAACATTGCCGAAGTGGCGACCGCCATCGCCCGCGGGGACTTGTCGCGCAAGATCACGGTCGATGTCCGTGGAGAAATCCTGCAGCTGAAGGAAACCGTCAACACGATGGTGGACCAGCTCAACGCCTTCGCAGCCGAAGTGACGCGCGTCGCCCGTGAGGTCGGTTCCGAAGGAAAACTGGGTGGCCAGGCGGACGTGAAGGACGTCAGTGGTGTCTGGAAGGATTTGACCGATAACGTTAACTCGATGGGTAGTAACCTGACGGGCCAGGTCCGTAACATCGCAGAAGTGGCGACCGCAATCGCGCGCGGCGACCTGTCGCGCAAGATCACTGTCGACGTCCGCGGTGAAATTCTGCAGTTGAAGGAAACCATCAACACGATGGTGGATCAGCTCAACAGCTTCGCGGCCGAAGTGACTCGCGTGGCCCGGGAAGTGGGTACGGAAGGCAAGCTGGGTGGACAGGCCATCGTGCCGGGAGTAGCCGGCACGTGGAAAGACCTGACCGACAACGTCAATTCGATGGCCAGAAACCTGACTGGCCAGGTGCGTAACATCGCCGAAGTCTCCACCGCCATCGCGCGTGGCGACCTGTCCCGCAAGATCACGGTGGACGTGAAGGGAGAGATCCTGCAGCTGAAGGAGACCCTCAACACGATGGTCGATCAGCTCAACGGCTTCGCGGCCGAAGTAACCCGGCTGGCGCGCGAGGTCGGTACGGAAGGCAAGCTTGGTGGCCAGGCGGTCGTGCCGGGTGTCGCAGGCACCTGGAAAGACCTCACTGACAACGTCAACGTGATGGCGAACAACCTCACGAACCAGGTCCGCGGCATCGTGAAGGTCGTGACCGCGGTCGCCAACGGCGACCTGCGCCAGCGCCTGACCGTGGAATCCAAGGGCGAAGTGAACGCCCTGGCCGATACGATCAACAGCATGACGGACACGCTCGCCATCTTCGCAGACCAGGTCACCAGCGTGGCCCGCGAAGTAGGTGTCGAAGGCCGCTTGGGTGGGCAGGCTCACGTGCCCGGTGCGGCAGGTACGTGGAAGGATCTCACGGCCAACGTCAACCTCCTGGCGGCCAATCTGACGAACCAGGTCCGCGCCATCGCCGAGGTGGCGACCGCCGTGACCAAGGGCGACCTGACTCGTTCGATTCAGGTTGAAGCGCGCGGCGAGGTGTCCGAGCTCAAGGACAACATCAACGCCATGATCGGCAACCTGCGCGTCACGACGGAACGCAACACCGAACAGGATTGGCTCAAGACCAACCTGGCGAAGTTCAGCCGCATGATGCAGGGCCAGCGCGACCTCGTGACCGTGGGCAAGCTGCTGCTGTCGGAGCTCGCCCCGCTGGTCAATGCGCAGCAGGGCGTCGTGTACGTCATGGAAGGTGCGGGCATTGCATCGGAATTGAAGGAGCTCGCGAGCTACGCCGATGAGCCGTTCGACAACCGGGAGTTGCGCCGCTATGGCTTGGGCGAAGGGCTGGTCGGGCAATCGGCCGCGGACCGTCAGCGCCTGCTGTTGACCGACATACCTGCGGATTCCATCCAGGTCCGCGGCGGGTTGGTGAGTGCGCGGCCGCGGACGGTCATCGTTCTGCCGGTATTGTACGAAGGGCACGTGAAAGCGGTCGTCGAGCTGGCATCGCTCGGCGATTTTACCGTCTCGCACCTGGCCTTTCTGGAGCAGCTCACGGGCAGCATCATCGGCGTGGTGCTCAACACCATCGAGGCCACGATGCGCACCGAAGGCCTGCTCAAGCAATCGCAACAGCTCGCCGGCGAGCTGCAGGCGCAGCAGACCGAGTTGCAGCAGACCAACGAGGAGCTGGCCAACAAGGCGAAGTTGCTCGCGGAGCAGAACGCGGAAGTGGAGCGCAAGAACCAGGAAATCGAGCTGGCCCGCCGCGCCCTCGAAGAAAAGGCGGCGGAGCTGGCGCTCACCTCGCGCTACAAGTCCGAGTTCCTGGCCAACATGTCGCACGAGCTGCGTACGCCGCTCAACAGCATCCTCATCCTCGGGCAGCAGCTCTCGGAGAATGCCGACAAGAACCTCTCCTCACGCCAGGTGGAATTCGCGAAGACCATCCACGGCGCAGGCACCGACCTGCTCAACCTCATCAGCGACATCCTGGACCTGTCGAAGATCGAGTCGGGCACCGTGACGGTCGAGTGCGAGGACCTGTTGTTCACCCACCTGCGCGAGACCATCGAGCGCAACTTCCGCCACGAGGCGGAGGCGCGCAAGCTGTCGTTCACGGCAGATTTCGACTCGCGCCTGGGAAGAGCCATCATTACGGACTCCAAGCGGCTGCTGCAGGTGTTGAAGAACCTCCTGTCGAATGCATTCAAGTTCACGGACCGCGGTGGCGTGCGCTTGCACGTTGCCATCGCAATGGGCGGCTGGAGCACGGACCACCCCACGCTCAGTCAGGCGCCGTCGGTCGTCGAGTTCTCGGTCAGCGATACCGGCATTGGCATCCCGCAGGAGAAGCAACGAATCATCTTCGAAGCGTTCCAGCAGGCGGATGCGGGTACGGCGCGCAAATACGGTGGTACGGGACTCGGACTCGCCATCAGCCGGGAGTTGGCTCACCTGCTGGGTGGTGAGATTCGCCTGAGCAGCATCTCGGGTAGCGGCAGCACCTTCACGCTGTATCTGCCGCTGAGCTACGTGGGTCCCGCCTACGCCAGGGCAACGGCGATTGGCCAGAACACGTTGCCCGCGGTCGCGTACCAACCTGTCGTAACGCCCGTTGTCGTGCGGCAAGAGGAAATTCCCGACGACCGCGAGAGCATCCTGCCGGGCGATGCCGTGCTCCTGGTCGTGGAGGACGATCCACACTACGGACGGATTCTGGTCAACCTGGCTCGTGACCGTGGCTTTAAAGTCATTCTCGCCAGGACCGGCGCCGATGGTCTTGCGATGGCCCGCAAACACCGCCCGACGGCCGTGTCGCTCGACGTATTCCTCCCGGATATGCTCGGTTGGACGGTGCTCAACCAGCTCAAGCGCAACCCCGAGACCCGCCACATACCCGTCCAGATCCTGACGATCGAGGACGAGCGGCAGTACGGACTGGAGCGCGGGGCGTTCTCATTCGTCACCAAGACCGTTACGACCGACCGCCTCGAGGAGGCCATCGACCGCCTAAAGGATTTCACGACTTCCCGCACACGCCGGTTGCTGATAGTGGAGGATGATCCGGCCGAGCAGATGAGTGTAAGCGAGTTGCTCGGCGCTAAGGACGTCGAGATTGAAACCGCCGGTTCCGGAGCGGCGGCTCTCGAGCTGATGCGCAAGAGCAGTTTCGACTGCGTCGTGCTGGATCTGCGGCTACCGGACATGTCGGGCTTCGAGCTGTTGGCCCAGGTGCAACAGGATCCCAAACTGCGCGAGACACCCATCATCGTCTTCACCGGCCGCGAGCTGTCCGAGCAGGAGGAGACGGAGCTGCGCAAGAAGGCGAAGAGCATCGTGTTGAAGGGCGTGCGCTCGCCGGAGCGCCTGCTCGATGAGACGGCGCTCTTTTTGCATCGCGTCATTGCCGACCTGCCCGAGTCGAAGCAGCAGATGATCGAGACTCTGCATGAGAGCGATGAGCCACTGACCGGCCGCAAGGTGCTGGTGGTGGACGATGACATTCGCAACATCTTTGCGCTCAACAGCCTTCTCGAGCGTCACAACATGCAGGTCATCACCGCCACAAACGGGCAGGAAGCGATCAACCTCGTCGAGAGCACGGAAGACCTGTCGCTCGTACTCATGGACGTCATGATGCCCGAGATGGACGGCTACGAGACCATGCGCCGGATCCGCAGCAACCATCAGTTCCGCATGTTGCCCATCATCGCCCTGACGGCGAAGGCCATGAAAGGTGACCGGGAGAAGTGCCTGGAGGCGGGGGCGTCGGACTATGTTGCTAAACCTGTGAACACGGACCAGCTTCTCTCTCTGGTGCGGATGTGGCTGCATAGGTAGAGTGCGCGCTACCAGAATGAAAGCCGGTCTTCAGATGGACTCCGACGCAAAGGTGAGCATCCTGCTGGTCGATGACCAGCCCTCGCGTCTGCTCACCTACGAGTCCGTTCTGAGCGGGCTCGGGCAGAACCTGGTGTCAGCCCGGTCGGGCCTGGAGGCGCTCGACAAGCTGATGCGGCAGGAGTTTGCCGTGGTGCTGCTCGATGTCAGCATGCCGGACATGGACGGCTTCGAGGCCGCGCGGCTGATCCACGAACATCCGCGGTTCGAGAAGACGCCGATCATTTTCGTGACCGGCGTCCATGTCAGCGAGCTCGACCGTCTGACGGGCTACAAGGTCGGCGCGGTTGATTATGTCTCCATTCCGGTCGTCCCGGAGATCCTGCGAAGCAAGGTCGCGGTGCTCGTCGAGCTCTACTTGAAGCGGCGCGAGCTGCGGGAGCTCAACCGGACGCTGGCGCTCGCCAACGAGCGGCTGGCCGAGGCGAACACCACCCTGCAGGCCGAGAAGACCCGTGAGCTGCAGATGTTGAATCGCGACCTGCAGCGAGCGAACACCGAGCTCGAGCAGGCCAATCGAACTCTGCAGAACGAGGTCGCCGAGCGCTCCCGGGTTGAGCAGGCCCTGAAGGAGGCGGATCGTCACAAGGACGAGTTCCTGGCCATGCTTGCGCACGAGCTTCGCAATCCACTGGCACCGATACTCAATGCGGTGCAGTTGATGCGCAGGAAATCTCTGGGAGATCCGCAACTCGTCTGGTCGCGGGATGTGATCGAGCGGCAGCTCGCGCAGCTGACCCGGCTGGTGGACGATTTGCTCGATGTGTCGCGAATTACTCGCGGCAAGATCAATCTTGCCCGTGAGCCGGTCGAGATCGGGGGCCTCGTGGCCCGCGCAGTAGAGACTGTCCAGCCGTTAATCGTCGAACGCGGCCATCAGTTCACCATTGACGTGCCCAACGAGCCGATCCGCGTCTACGGCGATCCGCTACGGCTGACGCAAGCCCTCGGTAACGTACTTACGAATGCAGCCAAATACACGGAACGGGCAGGGCGCATCAGCCTGATTGCTCGCCCGTCGGGCGACGTCGTTGAAATCCGTGTGCGCGATACAGGCATCGGCATCCCTTCGGCCCACCTGCCGATGATTTTCGACATGTTCACCCAACTGAGGAATGACACTGGCCGCTCACAGAGCGGTCTGGGCATCGGACTTGCTCTCGTCCGCAAGCTTCTGGAGATGCATGGTGGCACCGTCACCGCCTCCAGCGAGGGGGATGGCTTGGGTAGCGAATTCTTGATTAGATTGCCCGTGATAGGGAACGATACGGTCCGCATTTCTGGCATTGCGGGTGGTCAGGCCAATGGTTATGCCGCTTCAGTGGAGGCGCCTGCAGCCGAAGATGCGAGTATCACGCCGCAGGTACGTCGGCGAATCCTGGTGGCGGACGACAATTCCGACGCGCTCGAAAGCCTGGCGACGCTGCTGGAGCTGGGAGGGCACGAGGTGTTTAGCGCTGCTAACGGGGCGCTTGCGCTCGAATCGGCCGAGCGGCATCTTCCCGAAGTGGCGCTGCTCGATATCGGCATGCCGAAACTCGACGGCTACGAGGTTGCACGGCGGATCCGCGCACAGCCCTGGGGCCGCAGCATTACGCTCGTCGCGCTGACGGGTTGGGGTCAGGACTCGGATCGCCGCCGTTCGGGGGAGGCTGGGTTCGATTCGCACCTGGTCAAACCTCTGGACCTCGACAAGCTCACCGAACTGCTCGGGCGGCTGCCGACGAGGGCCCCCGAATCGGCGGACAACACGCTAGGGTCGTCCGTAGCGTAGAAAATCGCCGCAGGGGCGGGAAACCCGCAATAATGCCGAGCATGACGGCAGCGCAGATTCCCACTTTGTATGAATGGGTCGGGGGCATCGAGCGTATCGAAGCGCTATTCAAGGCGTTCTACGAGCGTGTACCCACCGATCCCATCCTGGCACCCGTATTTGCCAAGATGGCACCGGAGCACTTCGAAATCGTCGCCCGCTTCGTATCCGAGGTTCTGGGCGGACCCCGTCTTTATAGCGGCGACGGCAGCCACAGCCACTCGACGATGGTGGCCAAGCATCTGAGCAGGCATCTGACGCAGGAGCAGCGCCGGCGTTGGATCACGGTTCTGTTGGAGACTGCTGATGAGCTGGGCCTGCCTGACGATCCGGAGTTTCGGTCTGCCCTCATCGGCTACCTGGAGTGGGGCTCACGGCTCGCCGTCATCAATTCGGCCGCAACGGACAACCCGATCGACCGGGACGCGCCGATGCCGAAGTGGGGCTGGGGCGAGGTGAAGGGTCCTTACACACCGGGTTGAGAGCCGCAGTCTGTTGTTCACAACGCGACCTGCACACTGGCTTGCCGCCGTCTTTGCGACGGTGCTTTGCATGTCGCCGGGCGGGACTGTGATGGCTGCCAACCTGTCATTGCCGGGCATACCCAGACCGATTGCGCAGTTGCACGCCACGGCGGTCATTCAGCTGGGGAAGACCGCCGACTGGGTCGCGGTCACGCCGGATGCGGTCTGGGTTGGCAGCACAGGTCCGAACGCCGTCCACCGGATCGACCCCAAAACCAACAAAGTCGTTGCAACAGTTGAGTTGACCGGTGAGCCGTGCGCGGGACTCGCAGTTGGGTTCGGCAGCGTTTGGGTTCCGCTCTGCGGCAGGCCTTCGACTTTGGCGAAGGTCGATGGCACCCGCAATGTTGTGAGCGCCGTATTTCAGACAGGTCCTGCAGCGCGCGAGGGCGGTATCACGACGAGCACGGACAGCGTCTGGCTCGTGACGGACAAGGAAGGCTCGCTGGCGCGGATTGATCCTTACACCGGCGCAGTCCGCCAGATCGTCAGGGTGCCCGCAGGTTCCTTCAATCCCCGCTTTCAGGAGGGCCGGGTGTGGGTGACCCGTGCCGACGGCGCCGAAATCACGGCCGTTCAAGCCGCTTCGGGTGCAGTCCTGGGAACGACGAAAACAGGTCCCGGCCCGCGTTTTCTGACTTGGGGAGCGGGTTCGATCTGGACATTTAACCAGGGTGATGGCTCCTTGACCCGGATCGATGTCCATTCGAGACGGGCGACTCACACGATTCCCCTCGGGACGCCAGGAGAGGGCGGCGACATTGCTTTTGGGGGCGGCATGATCTGGACCACCATGCCTAAAGTCCCGCTCTCGGCCGTCGATGCCGCGGACTCGAAGCTCCTGTGCCAGTGGGTGGGGCCCGGCGGGGACTCCCTGGGAATTGGCCACGATGCCCTCTGGCTGACCGATTATCATGGAGGGACGGTGTCGCGGCTGGAATTGCAGGATGCAGTGACTCACTGCAGGCGCCGGCCGCCAGTGTAGACGGCAATCAAGGGCTCACTGTTTGCTTACCTCATGCTGCAGATTCTCGGCAAGTCCACCTCCATCAACGTGCGCAAGGTCGCGGCTCACACCGACCCCGAAGCCATCGCGGCCGGCGTAAGCAACTGGGACCGGCACATGGCGATACTCGATGGACAGCTGCAGAGGACTGGCGCGTTCGTGACGGGTGGCCGATTCGCGCTGGCCGACTTCCTGGCACAGGGTCGGAACGGGGTGCCGTAGCCGAAGGGCTGCGGACTCTCCCGGGCAATTCGATGCGACCTGCTTCGGCGACAACGGTTCGGGAGGTCTCGTGGGAGCGTGTCGCGTCCCCGCGCCTCTCCAAGAAACAACCTACCGCCGATAATGTCGAGTCCTTGATCAACTCTCTGACCGGGACCGACCCCGGCACGGTCGTGCTCACAGTCGCAAACCGGCACGTGTTGACCATCATCGGCGATAGCCAGCAGGGATTCGTGGTTAGAATTTCGAGCTCGATGGCTAACAAACAACTGTTCGCACTCGCTCCCCCGGACCAACAAAGTGGCACGGTCGTGCTGGTCGTCGGAAAGCAGCGTGATGAATACCCGCGGCGGATAGTTGTTGACAGGGCGACTGCGCTGCGGGCGGCACGGGGTTTCTGGCAGCGCGGCCTGCCGGATGAGTATGTCAATTGGACGGCTGACTCGAAGTCCATCAGGTGAAAAGATGTCTTCTGTAGCCGATCCTTCCGACTGGATTGAGCGTGCGGTCCGCAATCACCCGGACAGGCTGTTTCTCGCCATGCCGGAAGGACGACGCTACAACTATGCCGCCCTTCGCGACGAATCGGGTCGTATCGCTTCGGCTTTGCGGGGATTGGGAGTGCAGGTCGGCGACCGGGTTGTTGTTCGGGTTGAAAAGTCCGCGGAAGCCGTGCTGCTCTACATTGCGTGCCTGCGCCTGGGCGCCGCGTTCGTACCTGTGAACATCGCCTGCTCGCCCAGCGAAGTTGAGTACTTTCTGAGCGATTCCAAGCCGCGCGTTGCAGTAGTTGACCCGGCCGACCTGGTCCTGCTCGAGCCTTCTGCGAGGAGCACCGGTGTCGAGCACCTCGTGACACTCGGCGCCGACGGCGGCGGTACGCTGATGGAGCTGGTGCGGCGCTCGGACGTGATATCGCAGTCGGAGCCCAATGTCGCGCCCGATTCGCTCGCGGCAATCGTCTACACCTCCGGCACGACAGGTCGATCGAAGGGTGCAATGTTGACGCGAGCCAATCTTGCGTCAAACGCTGCGGTGCTCGCCGAATCGTGGCGCTTCACGGGCCAGGATATCCTGTTGCATGTTTTGCCACTGTTCCACGTGCATGGCCTGTTTGCGGCCATCAATACAGTGCTTGCATCGGGATCAGGGTTAGTACTGATGTGTAAGTTCGACGCCGCCGCGGCGGTGAGACATCTCGCCGGCGTCACCGTGTTCATGGGAGTACCGACACACTACACGCGACTTCTGCAGGAGACCGGGCTGAATCGCGCAGCTGCCGCCCGCATGCGGCTGTTTGTGTCAGGATCGGCCCCCCTGCTTGCCGAGACGCACCAGGAGTTTTCCCGGCGCACCGGGCACCAGATCCTCGAGCGTTACGGCATGACCGAGACTCTGATGAATACATCCAATCCCTACGAAGGGGCACGGGTTCCGGGCTCCGTAGGCCCCCCTCTGCCAGGAGTTGTTGTCCGGGTGATCAATGCCGAAACGGGCGCAGTCGAAACCGCGCCCGAGACAATCGGAACGCTCGAGATCAAAGGACCCAACGTGTTCGCCGGCTACTGGCAGGACGAGGAGAAGACTCGCAGCGAATTCACGGCCGACGCCTGGTTCAAGACGGGTGATCTCGGTCGAATCGACCGCAACGGCTATGTATACATAGTGGGGCGGGTGAAGGACCTCGTCATCAGCGGCGGCTACAACGTATACCCGAAGGAGGTCGAATCCGAGCTGGATGCGATACCCGGTGTAGCGGAGAGTGCCGTGTTCGGCGTTCCGCATCCTGATTTCGGGGAAGGGGTTACGGCGGCAGTAGTGCTCAAAGGTGGCGTGAGCCTGTCGGAGGCCGACATCCTCAACTGCGTCCGTCTGCGGCTTGCGCGCTATAAGATTCCCAAGCGAATTCTTCTCGTCGCCGAACTGCCGCGCAACACGATGGGGAAAGTGCAAAAGAATGTCTTGCGAGCAACGAACGACTCGCTATACGCAACTGAATGACTGACGGGGGACGATCATGGCCGAGCTTGTTGGACAGGGACAGGGACAGGCAGTGCGGGTGCCGCTCACCGGCACACAGGTCCGTGGGTTCTGGGCCGCATGGGCGGGATGGACGCTCGACGGCATGGACTCGTTCATATTCGCGTTGGTGCTTGCGCCCGCGCTGACTGAGCTGCTTCCAAAGTCGGGGATGGACGGCTCGCCCAGTCACGTCGTATTTGCCGGCTCGGTCATGTTTGCTGTGTTTCTCGCCGGGTGGGGAACTTCCCTGATCTGGGGACCGCTGGCCGATCGGTGGGGCCGGACGCGGACTCTCGCGGCCGCCGTCGCCTGTTATGCGCTGTTTACCGCTGCCGCGGCGCTTGCCCAGAACGTGTGGCAACTCGGTGTGTTTCGCTTTCTCGCCGGCGTAGGTATCGGCGGCGAATGGGCTCTCGCCGGAACCTATGTTGCGGAAGTCTGGCCGGAGTCCCGGCGCAAGATGGGCGCCGGGTATCTGCAAACGGGTTACTACGTCGGATTCTTCCTGGCCGCCGCGCTCAACTTCACCATCGGCGCGAGCTTTGGCTGGCGCGCAATGTTCCTCTGTGGCGGAGCGCCCGTGCTGCTCGCTCTTTACATGCTTTCGAAAGTCAACGAATCGGATCGCTGGGCGAAAGCCACGAAATCAACGCCGCAAGCAAATCCACTGCGGGGTATTTTTGCCGGCAAGTACCGCCGCAGAACTGTGTTGAATGCCGGGCTGGTCACGGTTTCCATCATTGGACTGTGGGCGGGCGCTGTATACGAGCCCTCCGCGATTGTCACTCTTGCCAAACAGGCGGGCCACAACGCCGTGGAAGCCACGCGACTTGCATCGTTTGGGACTGGACTGCTATCGATTGGGACTGTTATCGGGTGCCTCCTTGCGCCAGTGCTCGCTGAGCGGCTCGGCCGGCGGCCGGCTCTCGCCGTGTATTTCCTCGGCATGGCGGTTTGCATCTGGATCACCTTCGGATGGGCGTTCTACGTGCCCGATGGGCTGACCCTGTTCATCGGTAGTTTGTTCTTCCTCGGCCTCTTCGGCGGCAACTTTGCGATGTACAGCCTATGGCTGCCAGAGCAATACCCGACGGCCATACGCGCGACGGCATTTGCTTTTGTGACCTCGGTCGGCCGGTTCGTCGGCGCCGGTGTCAACTTTCTCATCGGCGCAGGGGTCCATCACTACGGGAGCGTAGGGATACCCGTAGCCACTACTGCAGTGGCGTTTGTCCTGGGCGTGTTTCTTCTGCCGCTGTGCCTGGAGACCAGGGGCGAGCAGTTGCCGGGTTAGTTCCACCCGGGACTTTCACCCGCTTCGTCGCCATGGGCAGCTTCGACAGGTCGTAGGAGACAAACCGTCGCCCGCGTCACGCCACTTCGTTGCCACAATCAGAGGATGAGGATACTGCCCAGGGTTTGATTTAGCGGCACGCAATCTGGACGATCCAAATCCCTTCCGCTGGAAGCTGCGTCAGTCGATTGCTGCTCGATCCGGGGCTGCCACGCTCCATGGTCGAGTTGTTGCGCCGGTATGGTTCTCCACTGAGCGTTTATCGGCCATATGTCGGCCAATACAGCTCCGCATACGCGGCGTATCAACTACATATCGGCCATCAGCTGAACTGAGCCGGCCGTTGCGCCCTGCCTGTGCCTTGGAAGTAGCTGCGGGAGCTGAGGTTTGGGGAGCGCAGTGCCAAGTGGCCAGATCGGACCCAATACGGCGGGGCAGCCGCCTTCCTGTCCAGTCTGCGTTGAAGCCTATGGGCGGGAGTTCGCCCAGCGGTGAGCCCGGGCAGAATCCGGAGCTGGCCGTGAGTACCGGGCATTTTCCGGAATCAGCGGGCGTTTCTCGGATCGCGAAGGCTTAACGAGCGGGTACATTTCGGATAAAATGGCGGATACCGGGGGTTTTTCAGAAACACCGGGCAAATTCCGGAGACCCCATGCCCATTACTACCGTCGGTTACCAGCGGCTGATCGACCAGCGGAATCTGCC
>JAQGOF010000063.1 GCA_028293745.1 Gammaproteobacteria bacterium
GCGCATGAAACGCGCCTGCCTTCAGTCGAAACCGGTAGCCTCCGAACGGGTACGGACGAAATTGCAGGTACGCCTCCGTCAGATCGACCGGGTTCCTGTCATCGTCTGCCCAGGCCGAAGCATCCAGTCGCAGCGACCAGACCTCACCAAGCGCTTCCGACAAGGCAAAGCGCGCCCGCCCCAACCTCAGCCCCGATTGCGTGTGATCGTAGCGCAGGGTTCCCAACCCACCGTTGACGAACGATTTCTGACCGTCAGAGCTGACCAGGCGCCCATCCAGGTCAACTTCCCATTCGGGCAGCTGAATCCAGTCAGCCGGATGAGCTGCAGCGGCGGTGCATGCCAACAGAGCGAGCGCGAGTGCCTTTCGGACCAGGGACCTCATCAGTAGGCATCCCACGAGTGCCGGCCGTCGAGCGGTGCCGGTTGAAGCGGTTGTGCAAGGCGCAGGGTGACGGAAGTGCGATCTGCATCGCCGATGGTCATTTCCCGCCCGCTCTGCGCGCTCTCACGCGCGCGCGGGTGCCAGACAGTAACCCGATAGGTTCCGCGCGGTAGCTCAACCGACCACGATCCTCTGGAGTCCGTCCGCCCGAAGTAGGGAGCATCGGTTACGACCACGTAGGCGAGCATCGAGTCGTGGATGTTGCAGCCCAGAGTGACGAATCCAACCTGATCGAAGCGCACGGGTGGATAGCGCTTGCCACGATACAGCGGCAGTTGGAACTTCTTGGCCGCGGAGAACGAGTAGATCTGGTGGTTGACCGAGTCGCTGTTGGGAAACTCGACCGTGGATCCGGCCGGAATCACCAGCAGATCCGGTATGAAGGCGCGATCGACCTGGTCCATGATCGCATTGACGGGAACGGCCGGCCGGCCGGGCGCGTTCAGCGCATGGACTGTGAGCACGGCGCCGCCCAGTGGCCGCCCATCGGAGGTCTGCACTGCAACACTGAGGGTTGCTGCAAGCGCCCCTGCGGCCTTCAGGAAGCCACCGAAAAGCACCAGGGCGCCGGCGATGCAGCGTGAATGGAACATGCGTTGCAATTGACGTGCTGAAGGTCTCAATCCTGCACAGGCCCCCTCGCGGCCGGCACCTCGCGATGCCTACGATGTAGCAGTCATTCGAGTCTGTTCCATGGGCAGCTTCCGTAAACGGCTTCTCGTATTGATCATCGGGCTGGTAGTAGTCACGCAGACTGTGACACTGGCCGCAGTGTTGGCGAGCACTGCACATACCGTGGAGGGGCGGGCAGCGCAGGAACTTCGCTCGGGCGGCTCCTTTGCGCAGCAATTGATCCGGTTCCGGGCGGGTCAGCTGGCGAACGGTGTCGGCGTACTGGCGGCGGATTTCGGGTTCCGGGAGGCTGTAGCGAGCGGCGACGTTCCCACCATCCTCTCTGCTGCCACGAACAATGCCCGGCGGATCGGCGCCGATATGGTCCTGCTGACCGATATCCACGGGAAGGTGCTCGCGTCTACGGCGCCGGGAGGTGCCGGCCAGGGTATCTCACTGGAGAGTCTGCTCAGTGAATACCAGGGGCAGCGGGACCTGCCCATTTTCATGGTACTGGCAGATCGCCCCTACCAGTTCTTCCTGGCGCCAGTGCGCACACCGGAGACCATTGCCTGGGTGGCGATGGGGTTCCTGGTCGATGACGCTTTTGCGCAGAAGATGCGCGAGCTCGTAGGTGCGGACGTGACGCTGGTTGCGTACAGACATGACGGGCCCGCTCGAGTCGCATCGACACTACCAGAGCAGCTTCGCAAAACAATCGCGACACAACGGACACCTCTATCGCAGACGGATCAGTACCCGCATGTCGGTCACATCGGTGCGACAGACTATCTGACCTTCGCTCAACGAATCGATGGCCGCGGCGAATTCGTCGACGTCATCGTTCAGAAGTCCATGCACGAGGTGCTCGCTCCGTACCGCGACGTTCGCGACGCGCTGCTGTTAATTGATGGCATCGCACTCGCGCTCGCTGCGGTCATTGGCACATTGCTGGGGCGCAGTGCC
This sequence comes from Gammaproteobacteria bacterium, assembly GCA_028293745.1. Lineage (GTDB taxonomy): Bacteria > Pseudomonadota > Gammaproteobacteria > Steroidobacterales > Steroidobacteraceae > 13-2-20CM-66-19. The sequence continues at coordinate 2,024 of JAQGOF010000063.1, forward strand.
ACTCGTCCGATCAGCGAGTTGGTTCGCGCGGCCCAGCGCATTCAGGAAGGACGGTACGACACGGCCGTTGCAGCCTCAGGCGGCGCTGAGTTCCGCAGCCTGGCAGCTACGTTCAACACCATGCAGAAGAACATTGCCGAACGTGAAGCGGACATTACCTATCAGGCCCATCACGACCCACTCACTGGCTTGCCGAACCGCGCGTTTCTCGAAAAGCAGCTTGAAGAGATTGTCACCGCTTCGGACACCACGGCACCGCTCGCACTCGTTTTGATCGACATGCGCAATGTCAGTGAAATCAATGCCTCGCTTGGCCATCATGTAGGAGATGATGTGCTGCGAGAGGCGGCACGTCGCCTGCGTGCCAACGTGGCTCCGGATGACATCGTCGCCCGGCTGGGGGAGAGTCAATTCCTCCTCGTTGCGCGCAATTGCACCTCGCAGCGTGCCCCCCTTTATGCCGATCAGCTGGCCGGAGTGATTCGTCGCGGGTTTCATCTCGAGGAGATGAGTCTGCAGCTGCACGTCGCTGCTGGAATTTGCCTGTATCCGGAGCACGGACGTACGACGGACGAGCTACTGCGCCGTGTCCAGATTGCTATTGAGGACGCCGATGAGGCGTGGACGCGTGCTGCCCTGTACCGCACTGGCGGCGACGAGAAACATCGGCGCAGGCTCAAGTTGGCTACCGACCTGCGCGGCGCAATCGATCAGAACGCATTGACGCTGGTGTATCAGCCGAAGGTTGCGATGGAGTCACGCTCTGTCAGGAGCCTGGAGGCGCTGGTGCGCTGGACACACCCGCAGCTGGGCATCGTGAGCCCCGGCGAGTTCGTGCCGCTGGCAGAACGCACAGGCGCCATCCGGAGGCTGACAAGTTGGGTGCTGGGCGAGGCCATTCGCCAGATGGGCGAATGGCGCCGGGGCGGGCTGGATGTTGAATTGGCGGTCAACCTGTCCGCGGCCGACATCCTGGATCCGGATCTCGGCGATGAGATACTGCAGACGCTGCGGATCCACCGGGTGGAGTCAACGGCGCTGCTGCTCGAAATCACCGAAAGCGCCGTGATGCGCGACCCGCAGCTCGCCGCCCGCAACATGCAACTGCTGCGCATGCCCGGCGTGCGCTTCGCGATCGACGACTTTGGCACCGGCCATTCCTCCCTGTCGCAACTGAGCCTTCTGCCCGTGGACGAGCTCAAAATCGACCGCTCGTTTGTGATGGACGCCGCTCACGCCGGCGCTGATGCCGCAACCATCATCACTTCGACCATCGAGCTCGCACACAGCATGGGACTGCGCGTGGTCGCCGAAGGGGTCGAAGAGCCCGAAGCCTGGAATCTGCTGCGCCGCCTTGGCTGCGACTACGCGCAAGGCTACCTCATCAGCCGCCCGCTACCCGCAGCCGATGTTCCCGCCTTCGTTGCCCAGGCCAACAAACTGCTGCCGGCCTCTGATTCCACCGTCTTACAAATAAGGGCACTGGAACAGCTCGCCGGCCAGGCGCGGCGGTAAGGCGCGGCGGCAAGGGCGGGCCGCAGCGGGTGTGGCCACCTCCGAAATAACCGACTTGGCGCTATCGCGAATTTGTCGAGGCGGCCATCCTTCGTTCGTCCTCGGGACCAGAGGCTGCGCACTGTGCCCAGCCGATCACCGAGAACCAGGAGTGCCCATCCATGCGATTCATGATGCTGATGATCCCCAAGGGCTACGAAACCGCCGCGCCGGGAACGGTGCCCGATGCCAAAGCCGTCGAGTCGATGATGAAGTACAACGAGGAGCTGCAGAAAGCAGGAGTCCTGGTCGCGCTCGACGGCCTGCACCCGCCCTCCATGGGCGCGCGCGTGTCTTTCTCCAAGGGCAAACCCATGGTCACCGACGGCCCGTTCGCTGAGGCGAAGGAAGTGCTCGGCGGATACTGGATGATCCGCGTCAATTCCCGGGCCGAGGCGATCGAGTGGGCCAAGAAGTGTCCCGGGGGCGATAACGAGGTCATCGAGATCCGCCAGGTGCAGGAGATGGAGGACTTCCCGGCGGATGTGCAGAAGGCGGCGGCTGGTTTCGCCGAGATGCAGCAGCGTCAATGAGGGGCCGCAGCTTCGGCTGCAGTGAGTCGGCCGTCGCGCAGCTTAAGCCTGCGCGGCGGCGTCCGGGGCGGCTATAGCCAGCGGCGCCACCTGAAGTACAGGTAGGGCGCCACCGCAGAGACCAACATCAGGCAGGCGGTGACCGACAGCCCCCACGACTCATGCAACCACGGAATGTGCTCGAAGTTCATGCCGAAGAAGCCGGCAATGAGCGACGGGGGCAACATGAACACGGCGACCACGGAGAAGATCTTCACCACGTTGTTCTGATCGATGCTGACCATGCCGAGGGTTGCATCGAGCAGGAACTGCACCTTGTTGCTCAGGAAGTTGGAATGATCGGTCATGGCCAGTACATCGCGTGACAGGGTCCGGTAACGAGCGCGGGAGTCCTGCGTCACCTGGGTATTGCCGCTCTGCTGCACGAATCCGAGCAGCCGGGTCAGGCTGACCAGGCTCTCGCTCGCCTTCGACACCAGGTCGCCGCTCTGCCCGATCCCCTCCAGCACATGACGAAAATCCAGCGGCGCGCTGGTTTCATACGAGCGGAAGAAGATCTTGGACGAGCTCGCATCCACATCGCCGCCCACCTTCTCCAGCACATCGGCAATGCGATTGACGATGGCCTCGAGCAATCCGGCCAGCACCATGGCCCCCGAAGTTGCAACGGCAGGGTGTCGCGCCGCGTACGCAATGAAACGGCGGAAAGGCAGCGGATCTGTGTAGCGGTTCGTCACGAGCTTCGAGCCCGTGAGAATGAACGTGACTTGAGTTCTTTCCGGCAGATCAGTATCCAGTTTAGTGACGAGCGTCGCCGTCATGTAGAGGCCGCCGTTCTCCTCGTAGAAGCGGTTCGATGCCTCGATCTCGCGCATCTCCTCCCGCGTCGGCACATCGATTCCGAGGGTGCTCTCGACGAATTGTTCTTCTTCGGGCGTGGGCTCGCGCAGGTCGATCCACACCGCATCAGCGGGAAGCGCTGCGCCCGGCTCACGCTCTGCGCAGGCAAGACCGTTAGGGCCCGGAACGCAGACGTTCAGCATTCCGCGCCCGTCCGCGTGCCGTTCTAGTGCTTGTGTTCCGTCGCGGCCAGGTCGTCAATCAGGGCAATCAGGTTGCTCTGACCGCCCGCCTTCGCGACATCCGAGGTGAACTTGCCGTTGATGACGACCAGCGGCACGCCTTCGACGTGATAGCGCTGCGTAAGCTGCTCTGCGCGCTGGAGGTTGGAATTGACCGTGAAGGAGTTGTACGCCTTGGCGTAGTCCTCCGCGCTGACACCGTTGTCCTTGGCAAAGGCCTCTTGCGCCTTGAGGGTGTCCTCGTCGCCCTGCGCAAACAACATCTGGTGTTGGTTCTGGATCGCATCGAAGGCCTTCTGCACCAGGTCCTGGCGGTTCAGCGCGACGAGCGTATAGAACAAGTGCGCATGTGCGCGGTGGGCAGGACCCCACATGACCGGCACGCGCACAAACTCGATATACGCGGGCTTGTTCTTCAACCAGCTCTGAATGAACGGCTCGAGGGCTGCGCAATGCGGGCAGCCGAGCCAGAACACCTCGGCCACCTCGACCTTCCCGGGACCGACGCTCGTCGGCTGTGCAGGCACCAGCGGATCGTAGTTCTGGCCGGCCTTCCAACGGCCCGCCGGCAGCTGCTGATCGGCGGGTAGCTGCGCCAGCCGCTCGAGTCCGGCATCCCCGCGCGCCGCGCGCGGATCATCCTCCGGCTCATCGCCCTTTTCCTGCGCAGCCGTCGCCTGCTGGTTTTCGGTCTGTTGAGTTGCCGTCTCAGCCGGCGCGGGCGGCGGAGTCTGCTCTTGGATCACAGACGGCGTCTGCGGCTTCGAGGCCTGGGTGGTCGGGTGCTGCGAGCCGCGCGTACACGAACACACGAGCAAGGTCAGGAACGCGGTCAGAGCGATCGATCGGATCATCGGAATGCCTCAGTGTTGGAGCGGGCGCCCGTCAGCGCAAGCCTTGAACGTAGGATGCGACGTTACGGATGTCCTCGGGCGTCAGGCGCTTCGCAATTGTCAGCATCATTGCCCCATTGCGACTCGGTTGAGCCGGATTCTTCGCGCCGGGATAACGTGCGCCACTCGCATAGTCGCTCAGTTGCTTGGCAACATAGACCGATTGTTGGGCGCGAAGTGCCGGATATCCCGCCGCCAGGTTGCCCCGGCCGCCAGGTCCGTGACACGCAGCACACGCTGGGATGTTTCTTGCGCGATCGCCGCGAATGTAAAGCGCCTGGCCCGCCTGCCAATAGGAAGGATCGGCTTCGAGACCCTGCAGCGCCTGCGCCTGGTAGTACACAGCGACGTCATTGACGTCCTGGTCACTCAGGCCGGACGCCATGGGCATCATCACGGGGTTGGCGCGTACCTGTGTCTTGAACAGCTTCAACTGTTCCGCGACGTACACGGCGCTCTGTCCCGCGAGACGCGGCCACTCCGGATTCGCGCTGTTTCCGTTCGGCCCATGGCAGGCGGTGCAGACCGCCGTCTTCGAGGCGCCGGCCTCGACCTTGCCAGTGGAAAAAGGATCGTCGGGTGCTGCAGTGGTTTGAGCATAACTGAGCGTCGCGGCCAGCAGAGCGAGACCCGCCCAACCGGCCCTCATCATCTTCGCCATTGTTTTCTTTCCGCTTCGTCCCGTGGTGCGAGGGCGCCGAATTGTACACTACGGACGTGAGCCGATTTTCACAGGGTC
>JAQGOF010000081.1 GCA_028293745.1 Gammaproteobacteria bacterium
TGATGTGCAAGTCCGGTCATGCCTTCATCAAGCAGAAAATGCGGGAAGTGGATGGTGCCTACGGTGGCGAGATGAGCGCGCACCACTATTTCCGCCAGTTTTCCTACTGCGACAGCGGGATGATTCCGTGGCTGCTGGTGCTGCAGGTCATCTGCGAGCGCGGCCAGAGCCTGTCGCAACTCGTGGGCGAACGGATGCGCCTGTTTCCGGCGAGCGGCGAGATCAACCGGCGGCTGACGGGGGACCCCAAGGCCATACTGGCCCGGGTGCGCGGGCTCTACGAGAGCAAGGCCGCCGCAATCGACTTCACCGACGGCCTGTCGCTCGAATTCCCTGAGTGGCGCTTCAACCTGCGCAGCTCGAACACGGAGCCGCTCGTGCGCCTGAACGTCGAGTCACGAGGCAATGAGGCGCTGATGAAGGAAAAGACTGCAGAGATCCTCGCGTTGCTCGACTCCTGAGGCCGTTTCGCGCCGCCGCTTCGAGCGGTGGCGTGCGTCGCATTGCGGGAACAGTAATTGCGACCTAGCGCCCGACGCACCCATGCGTGTATTCCTACACAAGGAGAGGTCTTGCAGGAGCAGAAGTCGATACGGGTTCTGATTGCGGAAAATCACCGCGATCTGAGCGACGTCATGAGCCAGCTCATCGACACCGAGCCTGACATGCATTGTGTCGGACAGGTGTCGGACGCCGCCGAAGTGCTGCCGAAGGCACGGGAATCCTCTGCCGACGTACTGATCCTGGACCTCACGCTGCAGGGTGGTAGCGGCCTGCCCCTCATCGAGCAACTGACGACCGCCATGCCGGACTTGCGGGTCATCGTATTCAGCGGGCTCGCCAATAGCGACGAGGTCTCCCGCGAAGCGAAACGCCGGGGCGCCGCCGCATACGTCAGCAAGGGCTGCGACATCCAGATCCTTTTTGATGCACTTCGAACCCCCGCCACCGCAAGCTGAAGGCTGACGCCTTCCGTAGCCGGATTCAGGGGGGGAAGTGGTACGATTGTGCGGTATGCACCAGTTTTCAAATCCGTGAGCATGGTACAACCGCCCGCGGGCCGTGCTGCGGCCCGTTAATCGTTTGATTAAAGCTGTCTGCATCCGGACACACTGGCCGTAAGCGTGACCGGCAGGTAATTTTCACGTCCCAACCGAACGGGGGCTACTCATGGCGCTCTGGAAAGATACGACCTCACAGCCCGGCCTGGCGCCGGCGCAAAACCTCCCTAACACGGGTGCCGCGCCGCACGCTCGTGAGCCGGAGAAGACCAACGTCGCCCCACTCAGTCCCGATGCGGCTCGCCGCCCGGTCAAGGAAGTGCAAAGGCTCGACATGAAAGAATCCGTCATCGCCTCGGATCTGACCATCGAGGGCAAGATCGTGGGTTCTGGTCACGTGAGGATCGCGGGTCGCTTCAAAGGCGACGTACACGTTGACGGTAACGTCACCCTCGACACGGGAGCCCATCTGGAAGGCTTGGTGAAGGCGAGCGTCGTCGTCGTCGGCGGCGAGCTTCTCGGCAACATCGAGAACGCGAAGCGGGTCGAGCTGCTGGAAGGCGGCGTGATCAGCGGCGACGTGAAAGCTGGATCGCTGACCGTGGCGGCAGGTTCGCGGATGCGCGGCCAAGTCGAGTTCGGCTGGGACGGCGACGCCCGTAGCTCCTCGACCACCAAGGGATACGGCACCGGTTCATGAGTGTAGCCTCTCGCCCGGTATCTACGGGCAAGACGCGCACCTGTCCGCACTGCAAGGCGACGATTCTCGAAAGCCTCAGTATCTGTCCGGGGTGCATGCACCACCTGCGCTTCGACTCCGAAGCAGCGAAGCGCCAGGTGGCGGCTGCGCCCGCGTTGCGGGTGGAGGGAATCATCCGCCACCCGCCGCTCGAACAGCCGCTCGAGTATTTCGTGATCATCGCCATCCGTAACGACCGCGGCGAGGAAGTAACTCGCCAGGTCGTCAACGTTGGAGCACTGCAGGCCGCCGAGAAGCGGACTTTCACGCTGTCGGTGGAGGTTTTGCCGCCCCAGGCGCCTGTACCGACTAAGTCGACTGCGTCCACCGGGACGTACAAGTCGCCCATCTCGCAGCCGACGGCCACTGTCAGGCCTTCGACGCCGCCTCCAACCCCAACATCGGCGACGACGCCGTCTACGGGTCAGGCGACAGGCGGGTCAGCTGCCGCTGGAGGTCCCGCTGGCGCTGCTGCGGGTGCACCACCGGGCGGCGCGAGGCCCCCTGTTTCCCCAGCGTCGCAGACGGCGCCTGCACAAGGCGCGCAGCCCTCGCGAGGCCTCCCGCCTAACCCAAGCTCAAGTCCCAACGCACCTGGCTCCAATGCGGCGCGGCCGCCCGGTGCCGAAACCGTGAGGCCGCCGGGCCCCAACACCGCCAGGGCGCCGACAACGCCAGGGAATCCAGCGTCAGGGAATCCCATGAGGAGTCCAGCGGCTGGGAATCCAACGGCATCTGGGAATCCAACCGGTTCGGGAAATCCAGCCGCGTCTGGGAACCCAGGGGTTCTCGCGAACCCCGCGAATCCGGGCAACCCCGCTGGCCCCGGCGCCAACCCGGCCAGCCCCACAGGCAGCCCGGCCAAGCCGACCAGTGGCTACGTCCTGAAGCCACCCAGTCCCGGCGGCCCCAAGCGTCATTGACCGGGCGGCCCGAGCGGGTGCCGTTGACGGCTCCCATCCCAGAGAGCGCGCAGCTGCGCTATATTCATCTGGATATTCCCAACAGCAGCGTCGTGGCGTCATGCGAAAATTCTGGCTCGGCTGGTTGTTGTTGCTGGTATGTGCGTCCCGCGGCGCGGCTGTTGTGGCCGCGGACGATTCCAGGACCGTACTGGTCTTCGGTGCGGCGTCGCTGACGAACGTACTGGACGATCTTTCGAAGGCTTTCACCGATCAAACGAAGGTTCCCGTCAAATCTTCGCTGGCTGCGAGTTCCGTGCTCGCGAAGCAGATCGAGGCCGGTGCACCTGCAGACGTGTTCTTCTCCGCTGACCTCGAGTGGATGGACTACCTGGAGCAGCGCAAGCTGCTGAAGCCGGGTTCCCGTCACGATGTGGTGGGCAATCACCTGGTGCTCATTGCGCCGGTGGACAGCACGGTAGCCGTGAAGATCGTGAAAGGAATGGACCTGAGGGCGGCGTTGGGGCGCGACGGCAAGCTGGCCACCGGTGATCCGGACTCGGTGCCCGTGGGCAAGTACGCGAAGGCCGCGTTGGAGAAGCTTGCTGTGTGGGATCAGGTCTCCGGACGGATCGTGCGCGCCGAGAACGTTCGGGCTGCCCTGGCGTTCGTTGCTCGTGGCGAGGCGCTACTGGGCATCGTGTATGAGACGGATGCTCTGGCGGACAAGAAGGTGAAAATCGTCGCTGAATTTCCCGCTGATACTCATCCGCCGATCAGGTATCCGATCGCGTTGACGACTCACGGTGGGGCGGGTGCGCAGCAGTTTGTTGACTACGTGCGTTCGAAGCCCGCAGGCGAGATATTCCGGAAGTACGGCTTCGCGCCACTGCACTAGGGCCAGCCGCCCGGCATCTAGCTGAGTCCTGAGCCCGACCTTCGCAGCGCGCCCGTTGGACGGGCCTATCGTCGCAGGGGGCCGCAGAGGACGCGGCGCCATCGGCAGCGACGCCGCTTTGATACGATCGCGCCCCCATGGACGATTTCGTGCAACGCGCGCCCAGTGCGCCTCAGCTACCGGCTACGCCTTTTCGCTTCGTCGCCTACTTCATTGCCAGGTTCCGCTGGTGGTACGTGGGGATGCTCGTGCTGGAGACGATCAACTCCACCTGCGGAATCCTCATTCCGTACGCGACCGGGCAGATCATCAAGGCCGTAACGAGGGCACACGAGCAATCCCTGTCACTAGTGGCCCACCTCAGCGGTCCGTTGTGGCTGTTCATCGCGCTCGCGATCGGCGAGGTGGTCTTCAGCCGCGCCGGCGGCGCCTGCCAGATCTACGTCGGCCCGCGCCAGCGCCAGGCCGTCACTCGCGCGATGTATGCCTATCTGCAACATCACTCGCATCGATTCCTGAGCAACGACTTCGCAGGCTCCCTGGCGCACAAGATCAGCGAGACCGCGATGGGTTACTCGCAGACCATCTGGACCCTGATCTTTGACTTCTATCCCATGGTTATCGTCTTCGGCGTAGCGATCTACATGCTCGACCGCGCCCATAGAGGTCTCGCCGAGTTCGTAGCCATCTGGGCCGTCTGCTTCGTAGCAGCCTCCTTTTGGCTCGCCACCCGCACTCGGCCGTTTGCAGTGGCGGCCTCCGCCGCGCGCAGCGAAACCACGGGTAGAGTCGTAGACGCGGTGACTAATCTCACCAGTACACGCCTGTTTGCAAGGTTGGACTACGAGCGCGAGTACCTGGACGCCCAGCTCGACAAGGAGCTGCGCGCCGTCATGAAATCAAACACGTATTCGGAGCGCGTGCGCTGGTTCCAGTATTCGGCTGCCGCCGTGCTGAAGATCGGCGTGCTGTACTACGCGCTGCTGCTCTGGGGCCGCGGCGAGATTTCCGTTGCGGAATTCGTGGTCGCCGTCACGACCACGCTGTTGATCATCAACGAGGCGCGCAACCTCAGCCGCCGTTTCCTGGAGTTTTTCGAATATCTCGGCAACATCGCCAACGGCGTGCATACGATCGTCAGGCCGCATGAGATCGTCGATGTGCCCGGCGCCGTGCGCACGACGATCGAGCGCGGACGGATAGAATTTCGCGAGGTGTCGTTTGCCTATGCGCCCGAGCAGCCCATTTTCCAACATCTGAGTGTCACGATTCCGGCGGGGCAGCGGGTGGGCCTCGTGGGGTTCTCAGGATCGGGAAAGTCCACCTTCGTGAGCCTGATTCTGCGCCTGTACGATCCCCAGGCAGGGCGGATTCTCATTGACGGCCAGGATATCGGGACGATGACCCAGGATTCGCTGCACTCGCAGCTCAGCCTGATACCGCAGGACCCCAACCTGTTTCATCGCAGCCTGCTGGAGAACATCCGCTATGGGCGGCTCGAGGCGACGGACGAAGAGGTGGTCGACGCGGCGCGCAAGGCCCATGCCCACGAGTTCATCACGAAGATCCAGGGTCAGTACGCCTCACCGGTTGGCGAGCGGGGAGTGAAGCTGTCAGGTGGCCAGCGCCAGCGTATCGCGATTGCGCGGGTGGTGGTCAAGAACGCGCCGATCCTGATCCTCGATGAGGCAACCTCGAGCCTCGACTCGATCACCGAGCAGGCGATCCAGGACACGCTGAATGATGTCATGCAGGACAAGACGGTCATCGTAGTAGCTCACCGGCTGTCCACCATTGCGCACCTCGATCGGATCCTGGTGTTCGACCAGGGTCGTATCGTCGAGGATGGCACGCATGAGGAGCTGCTCGCCCAAAGAGGAGCCTACTATCAGTTGTGGAGCCGGCAGGCGGGCGGCTTCGTACTCGATGACGGTGGGGCCGACGAGCCGGCCAAGGAAGAGGAGCAGGTCGACCCCGCCGCGACGCCGGAAGAGGTTGTTGGAAACGACCGGAGGCGGGTTCAGCGTCGGATCTATTGAACGAACGGCTGCCTCGCGCCAAACGCTTTCAACACCTGTCCGGCTGTCGGGTCCGGGCACAACAACACACACTTGGTCAAGGCATCGGCGACAACGGCTTCTTTGGCGACGACCGCGGCGTAGCGTTGGGGCGGGGCGTCGGCGCAGCCCCTGATGTAGTAACCACGATGCTCCGCCGGGCGGCCCTGCGAATCCACGTCACTGACGGCGAGCGCTGCATCCGCGAGCTCGATTGGCGTCAGTTCACCCGCCCGTCCACGCAGGAAGACGGGCTCTGTGCGCGCACCAAACACTCTGAGGTCCCCGCCAGCATTGACCAGTCCGGCGATACATCCGTGGCTCGTCAACGCCTCGATCGCGCAATCCACGGCATAGCCTTTCGCGAAGCCACCGAAGTCGAGAGCCACCGGCGCATGGCAGAAGAGCTGCCTTGTGGAGACCTCGATGTCCTGGAGCCGTCCCGTTCGGGAGGGCAGGCAAGGATCGAAAATTCCGCCAGTCAACGTGTTGAGTCGCCGGGCGAGGTTCAACAGGTCGCAGGTGCTCGAATGGACCGCGATGCAGGTCTGCAGCGGCGCGCTGTTGATTCTGGCGAGGTCACTATCCGCCGAGTGCGGATGCAGGCGCTGGCCGACCTGCCTCAGCGCCGCGAACGCGGCCTCGACTGCAGCTTCGGCGGCCGCTGCCGAGGCGCTGGTCGCCTCCACGGCAACGAGTGTGCCCAGTGAAATGCGGAGTCGCTTGACCGTGCTCAAGGGTTATCCTATAACGCAGTAAGAATGATTCGCATTTGCATCCTTGTCAAGGCAACCCGTGGCCCGGATACCGTTTCTCGCCGCTTCTGGAATCGCAGCGCTCCTCGCCCCCGCGGCGCAGGTGGCCGTTGCCGCTGACTATATGTCCATCGAAGCGGCCCAGCGCGGGCTGTTCGCTCAGGCGGATCGCTTCGATGAGGTCCTCCTTGCGTTGAGTCCTGCGCAGAAGGCGTCGGTCACAGGTCTCGCCGGCCCGCAGCCGCCGCATCGGTCGCTGCGCGCCTGGAAGGCCCTGAAGGGCGGCGATCTGCTGGGTTACGTTTTCGTCGATGAAGTCCTCGGACGACAGGACATGATCACCTACGCAGCCGGCATCGATCGTTCCGGCCGCATGGGCGCACTGGAGATCCTTTCTTACCGGGAGAGCCATGGTGGCGAAATTCGCGGGAACGCCTGGCGGAATCAATTCGATGGGCGCTCGGGCCTCGAGCATCTGCGGTTCGGGACTGATATCAAGAACATTGCGGGTGCAACGTTGTCCTGCGAGCACGTGACGCAGGGCGTTCGCTGGATAGCGGCGCTATGGCAGGTTGCCCTGCGCTCTGACAGCAGCCCTTCGGCCTGAACGACGATGGCCGCCCAGTATCCGCAGCGCATGTCGGCGGGCCTGAGGTGGGCCGTGATGCTGATTTTCGGGGCGCTCTGGCTGAGTGGCTGTGAGTGGCTGATCCTGCATTATTTCTGCGCGCAACCGGCGGATTTCGGGCCTGTGCAGCATCCCTGGGCCCCGCTGGTCCTCAAGGTTCACGGTTGGATTGCCGTAGCGGCCGTATTCCTTCTGGGTTGGATCACGGCACGCCATGTCAGCGACCGCTGGCCGCAGATGGTCAAGCGCGTGTCGGGCGTGGCTATGGCAAGTATCGGCGCTATTCTGGCCGTCACTGGCTACGCGCTCTATTACACAACCGACGGCCTGCACGATCTCGCCGGTGCCGCTCACGAGGTTCTCGGTGGGGCGGCAATTCTGCTCGCCCTGGCCCATTGCAGACCCCATCGGCGGGCGCGACGTTCCCGGCTCCTCCAAGGGTAAACCCCAGGTACGCACTCCCCGTTCCTATCTATATGTTCCGGCACAGTGTTCATGCCCTGTTCACGGCCTGAAGCGCTGTATTAAGAGGCGGGAAACAGCAACTACGCCTGATTTCTCCAGTCTTATTTCTTGGGCACGAGCCGATCCGGTAACGTATGAGCGTCAATTTGCACTAGGTGAGGGGGCGCAACGCATGAGCAGCCGTTTCATTTTCCAAAGCCACCGGGCGAGCCTGGCCGCCCTTTTGCTGCTATCGCTGCTCAGTGTGTCGGTCGCGTTGGCGGACGATGAGTCCGACCCGCCGGGGCGCGTAGCGCGCCTGAGTTACACCAATGGGTCTGTTTCTCTGCAGCCAGCCGGCGTCGAGGACTGGGCGGACGCCACCGTCAACCGCCCTCTGACCACGGGTGACAAGCTGTGGACAGATCGGGATTCGCGCGCCGAGCTGGACATCGGCTCGGCGGCTATCAGGCTTGGAAGCATGACGGGCCTCTCGTTCCTGAATCTCGACGATCAGAGCGCGCAGATGAACATCACGGCCGGTATCGCGATCGTGCACGTGCGCGACCTCGGCGAGGATCAGTCGCTCGAGATAGATACTCCCAACGTTGCCGTGACATTGCAGAGCCCCGGTGACTACCGGGTACAGGTCAACGAGGCTGGCGACACTACAGTCGTGAAGGTCAGCAACGGTGATGCACAGGTCAGTGCCGCCGGGCAGACAGTGCCGCTGCACACGCAACAGGCTTATGCGTTCACTGGCACGGATCAGGTGACTGCGGATGCAACTTCTGTCGGCGCGCCGGACGCATTGGATTCATGGTCGCTGGAACGGGATCGTCGCTCTGAGCAGGCTCAGGCGCAGACGAGCGAGTATGTATCACCCGATGTAGCGGGAGCTGATGAGCTGGCGGACTACGGAACGTGGCAGTCAACTCCTGAGTACGGGCCTGTCTGGACGCCGACTGTAGTCGCCGCCGGGTGGTCGCCGTACCACTTCGGCAGGTGGGTGTGGGTTGCTCCCTGGGGCTGGACGTGGGTGGATGATGCGCCGTGGGGCTTTGCGCCGTCTCACTACGGCCGCTGGGCTTATCGCGAGACACGATGGTGCTGGGTGCCTGGACCACGACGGGTGCGGCCGGTTTATGCGCCGGCAGTCGTTGCATGGGTTGGAAGCCCGGGTGCGCGTGTTTCGATTTCAGCGGGCGGTGGTGCGGGTGTCGGCTGGTTCCCGCTCGGGCCTCGCGAGGTGTTCGTCCCGGGCTATCGCGTGAGCCACAACTACGTGCGCAACGTGAACATCTCCAACACGACGATCGTAAACAACACGTACATCACGAACGTCTACGAGAACAGGGTGACCAACATCACCTACGCGAACCGCAACAGGCCGGGCGCGGTGGTTGCCGTTTCCCAGGACGTGTTTACCTCGGCCCGGCCGATTTCCGGGCGCACGATGCGCATACCGGAGCAGGAGCTCAGCCGCTTCAACACTCATGGTGTGGGGCCGGCAATTACGCCGGTGCGCGAGAGCGTACTGGGCCGCAGGCCTGACATGAATGTACGCCGGCCGCCTGCAGCGTTCGTGAATCGGCCAGTGGTAGCCCGTGTGGCGCCGCCACCCGCGCCCGTACCCTTCGAGCGGCAGCAGGAGGCCATTCGTGCCAATGGTGGCCGCCCGCTGGCCCGATCGCAGATCACCCAGTTGCAGCCGGTCGCTGCCGTGAATTCGCGGGTGAGGGTGGTGGGTTCGGGCCCCATGCGACCCCTGCAGAATGGCGGGCAGCAGTTTGGTACGGCGCGACCCGGTGATGTTGGTGGCAATCGGCCCGGCTCGGGCGATCGTTCGGCCGTTGGCGGCGGCCAGCAGCCTGGCACCGCAGTGCGACCCAACATCCAGAATCGCCCCGAGCCAACCATTCAGGAGCGCGAACGCGCCCTGCACGCAACTCCGATTCTTCCCTCGCCTGCTGACAACGGCTCATTGGGTACCAACCGGGGACCGGGCGCGTCGTTCCGAACCGATCGCCCAGTGCCGAACCAGATGCGCCAGAACACCGAATACCGGATGCAGAACACCGAGGAGAGCCGGCGGCAGGCGCAGGAAGTGCGGCCAACACCCGAGGCGCGGCCGATCGAACAGCCGCGGGCGGTCGAGCAAGCCCGGCAATTCCAGGCGCAGCCGTCTGAGCAGTCGCGCGCCGCAGAGCAGCCGCGGCAATTCCAGGGCCGCTCCATCGAGCAACCGCGGCCGGTCCAACAACCTCAGCAGTTCCAGGCGCGCCCGATCGAGCAGCCCCGGCCAGTCGAGCAAGCCCGGCAATTCCAGGCGCAGCCGCGGGCGGCAGAGCAGCCGCGACAATTCCAGGCCCGCCCCATCGAGCAACCGCGGCCGGTGGAACAGCCGCGGGCAGTCCAACAACCTCAGCAGTTCCAGGCGCGCCCCGTCGAGCAGCCCCGCGCTCCCGAGCCGCGTCCCATGCAGCCAGTGCAGCGGCCCGCGGAGCAGGCTCGCCAGGCACCACCACCGCAGCCTCAGCAGCAGCAGCGCACGGAAGGTCGTGGGGGCAGGTCTGGCGACCCGCGCAACCGACCATAGTCAAATCCGCGGTGCATGATTGCTGACGCCGGATCCGGCGTGCTATGCACTCCTATTGTTTGTTGCACGGCCCAATGCTTATATTTGTGAGCATCCGGGCTTGCAGACTATATACCACATTTGCACAATAGGACGTGGGCGCTGCCAATGCGCCTCGAGGTACAAAGGGAAAAGGGAATGAAAACAACAGTTGTGCTCACGATGTTGGGACTCATGCTGCCATGCATGGCCGGCGCCCAGGGCGTCGGCGAGGGCGTCAAATTCGAATTTGGTGCGACTCTGAATGGTGTTCTGTCGGACACCGTAGATGCGCGCAAGTGCAAGCCCGGCGATATCATCAAGGCCAAGGCGTCCGAAGATGTGAAAGCGGGCGGAATAGTCGTCATTCCCCGCGGCGCAAAGCTGATAGGGCACGTGACGGAGGCGCAGCCCGCGGCCAAGGCCGGCGAGCAGGCCAGGCTGGGGTTCGTCTTTGATCGCGCCGACTTGAAGGATGGCCGCCAGATTGCGCTGCGCACCGCCTTTTACGCGCTCGCCGCACCCCAGGGCGCATCGAGCGACTCAATGGGCGGTGGCTTCGGTGGCGGGTTCGGCGGCGCAGGCGGGGCTGTTGGAAACATGGTCAGTTCGGCTTCGGACGACACGAGCGCGCTGGGTTCAGGCGGTAACAGCACACGGCAGGAGGAGCTCAAGCCCTCACCGGGTGCGATCGGGGGACTCAACAGCAGCGGGACTCTCTATGCCTCCAGTCGCGGAGTGTTCGGTCTCGAGGACATCAGCCTCGAACCCAACACTGTCCCGAGCAGCGGCAGCTCCGTCATTCTCGCCAATGCGCGCAGCGTGCATCTGGGCAGTGGTACGCGTATGTTGCTATCGGTGGAGTCGGCGAGCAAACCGTAGGCATGCGCTGGACGTTGAGCCTCGAGTTTCTCTCCGCAGACCTCAGTCACCTCACGCGAGCAGCTTCTCGATGAAGGCGAACAGCAACTCGTTATCCGCGTAAGCGACATTGAACCTGAAGTGCCCGGTGGAGCGGCCATCGGGGCGGAACAGCTCGCCGGGTGCGAGCAGGATGCCCTTGGCTTTCGCATGCTGCATGATCGTTCGGGAATCCAAAGGGGAGGGCAGGCGGGCCCAGAGGAACATTCCGCTGTCGGTTCGATGCGTCAACTGTGCGCCCGCTTGGGTGAGCCGGCGCGAAACCTTCTCCTGCGCGCCGGCGAGACGCTGCCGAAGTCGTTCAAGGTGAGTGCGATGACGGCCCGCAGTCAGGATGGACAGCACGAGCTGCTCGGACAGCTCCGATGATGACAGCGATGTAATGGTCTTGACCCGCAACAGGGTCTGCACGGCTTCATCCGGGGCCACGATGTACCCGACGCGCAGGTTGGGTGCAATGGCTTTGGAAAAGCTGCTGACGTACAGCACCCGGCGCAACCCATCCAGCGAAGCCAGGTTCGCGGTGCGAACCGGTGCCAGTTCCGAGGAGATGTCATCCTCGACGATGGTGAAGTCATAGCGGTCGGCGGCTGATAAGACTGCATGCGCGACCGAGGGAGAAGTTGTGGTCCCTGTCGGGTTCTGCAGTGTCGTGTTGGTGAAAAACACCCGGGGACGAGCCGTGAGTACGATCTCGTTGAGAGCATCCACGTCCGGTCCTGTGGATGTGCGGGGTACTCCGACAGGCTTCACCCCATGAGCACGTAACATCTCCAACAGGTACGGGTAGCAGGGATCGTCGACGAGGACGGAATCTCCCGGGCGGGTCAGCACTCGAATGCATAACTCCAGTCCCTGGCTGGCGCCCTGTACCAATACGACCTGGTCTTCAGAGCAGGTAATCGCGCGCTGCGCCATGTAGCTGACAAGATGTCTTCGCAGCGACCGCAGCCCATGAGGGCTGCCATACCGCCCCGCATGAGCAGTTGGCCGCTGGGCCACCCGCGTGAGGGCGGAGCGGACGCCATCCGCAAATAACCAGTCCGGAGGTAGCCAGCCGCAACCCGCATCGACACGCACCATCCGCGGGTCATACTCCCGCCGCACCACCCAGATTGAATCCGCCGGCAACTCCGGACCGGCAGGCGGTCGCGCCCGCAACAACTCGGTGTTCTGCGCGACGAAGTAGCCACTTCCGCGCCGGGCCTCGACGAGCCCCTCGGCGACCAGGACGTCGTATACACGCGCTGCGGTAAACGGACTGACATCGCTTGCCTTGGCAAGCGCCCGGACGGAAGGCATGCGGGCACCCGGGCTCAGCGACCCGGCGGCTATTTTCCGGCGCAGTCCGGCGGCGACGGAGGCTGCCCGGGAGCCGGCTTCAGATGGATCTGGATTCGACATGGGTGAACTGTACTGACTATTTGACCGATACAGTTAGTGCTTCTGTAACTGCAAGTGTAGCTTGGGCTTTCGCATCAAACGCGTGCATACTCAACCGATGCGCAATCCAGGTTACAAGCCGGCATCGAAGCGGCTCGTGCCACACGGGCACCGGGGTCGCGCCTTGGAAGGCCCCACCATTTCGCTGTCTGGCCGGCAGATCTTGCTCGGTACGTTGGCCAACTAGACGTTCGCGCGGGCTGCGCGCTCGCCGCTGCAACGCCCTTCACACCCGACTCCACGGGTCGTGACCTCACCTGCCAACGTCGAGCTGCCATGTATCCTGTCAATCCATGTTCCTGATTTCGAGACATTCGCTCAGGCCCATCCCGATACGCAATTCGTGGATGTGTTGCTTCCCGACCTGCTCTCAACACCCCGCGGCAAACGGCTGAAGATAGACGCTCTGCCTGCGGTGTATGCCGGCGCCTTCCGTCTGCCGGGATCCATTTTCGCAATGGATGCCCTCGGCAACACGGTTGAGGCAACCGGCCTCGGTTTTGACGATGGGGATGCCGACCGCTCGTGCATCCCGGTGCAGGACTCACTGGTTTGCGCTCCCTGGATGGACGAGGGAGTTGCACAGATCCAGGTCAGCATGGCCGACCATGATGGCACACCGTTCTTTGGCGACCCGCGCCACGTACTCGAGCAGGTGACCGCGCGATTCGCCGACCTTGGACTGCGGCCCGTTGTGGCTCTGGAAATAGAGTTCTACGTCGTCGATCCACGCAGGACCCGGCACGGCGGCATCAGGCCTGCCGCATCGCCGGGAAAGTCGGCGCGCCGCTCGGGCAAGCAAATCAACTCGATGGCTCGCATCGAGGAGCTCTCCGCGATACTCGCCGAAATCAGCCGTACTTGCGAGATCCAGAACGTACCCGCGACGAGCATGCTCGCCGAGAGCGGCCCGGGTCAGTACGAGGTGAACCTGCGCCATGTTGCAGATCCCTGCCTCGCGTGCGATCACGTAATCCGGTTGAAGCGGATCGTGCGCGGCGTGTTTCTCAAACACGGCCTGCACGCAACATTCATGGCCAAGCCCTACGCCGAGGAGCCCGGCAGCGGCACGCATATCCACGTCAGCCTCCTGCGGGAGGACGGGTGCAACGAGTTTGCATCCGAGAGCCCGGAGCCCAATGAGGCGCTGCGCCACGCGATCGGCGGACTTGCGGACACAATGCCAGAGTCGATGCTGGTATTCGCACCGACAGCAAATTCATATCGGCGCTTCCGGCCCGAATGCTATGTACCCCTGGCACCAACCTGGGGCCTCAACAACCGGGGCGTCGCGTTGCGGATTCCGGCTGACACGCCCGAAAACCGCCGTGTCGAGCATCGTGTCGCCGGGGCCGACGTCAACCCGTACCTGCTGGCAGCGCTGGTACTCGCTGGTGTTCATCGGGGCATCACACACCAGGTCGAACCCGGCGAGCCGGTGAATGGCAACCCTTATCGGGATTGTGCTGGCACGCCGCTGCCCACCAACTGGTACGAATCGGCACTTGCATTTGAGCGCAGCGGCTTCATCAGCGAATACCTCGGTACACATTTCCAACAGCTATTTGCCACGACACGGCGCGCCGAGCTGCGGGCCTTCGACAATCAAGTCACCCCGCTCGAGTATGACTGGTACCTGACGGCT
This sequence comes from Gammaproteobacteria bacterium, assembly GCA_028293745.1. GTDB lineage: Bacteria > Pseudomonadota > Gammaproteobacteria > Steroidobacterales > Steroidobacteraceae > 13-2-20CM-66-19. The sequence goes on from JAQGOF010000081.1 coordinate 14,051, forward strand.
GGCTGAGCCGTTCATCTTCGGAAGGGCGCCCCTAATGACACAGAATCCCCTGATTGCTCCCCGTAGCACCCGCGAGTGGCAAGCGGCTGACTCGCAGCATTACTTGCACCCGTTTACCGACTTCAAGTCGCTGGCAGCCCATGGTGCCCGGATCATCACGCGAGCCGAGGGCGTGTATCTGTACGACTCCGAGGGCGAACGCATCCTCGATGGCATGGCGGGACTGTGGTGCGTCAACATCGGCTACGGCCGCCGGGAACTGGCCGAGGCGGC
>JAQGOF010000089.1 GCA_028293745.1 Gammaproteobacteria bacterium
AGCGTCCTGCGCGAGATTCGGTGCCGGCCATCGGTGGATCGGGATTCCGACATGCTCGTACTCTCCTCGTCATCTATTTGTTGTCCGGAAACGGCCTCGTTCCCGCACGGCTTTGACCCGCCGTGCCCCAAGCGCTGGGAGAATCTTGATACTGGCGCGCGGATAACTCTTCCCTGATCGCCGGTCCGATTTCTCAATTGCACTCCGGAGAATTACGACTCTCGCCAAGCACTGACGCCGCGGGACTTGCGCGTCACCCACGCTCTGCAACGTGTGATATTGCCGTCGGGCCGATGTGTACGCCGCGGGACTCGCGCCAAGCGCGCGGTGGTTGCCCGGCGTAGCGTTTGAACACGCTGGTGAAGTGTGCCTGGGTTTGGAAGCCAACCGATAACGCGACTTCCACCAACGACATGGCGGTTCCGAGGAGCATCTCTTGAGCCCGCTCGATCCGGCGGCGCAAAAGGTATTCGTGAGGCCGAAGCCCCGTGGCAGCCCTGAATTGCGCTGCGAAATGCATGCGCGTGAGGCCGGCCGACGAAGCGACATCGGCAAGGCTCACGGACTCGTCGAGTCGGGCCTCGACATAGTCGATGGCCCGCTTCAACCGCCATTGCGCAAGTTTGCTCCCCCTCGACCGCTCACGAGTGTTCACGTCGCTCGCCGAGGCCAGGAGCCGTGCGACGATGGCCATGCTGATGCAGTCCGCGTAGGTCTGTCCGAACGAGCCGCCGACCCGGTTGGCTTCGAGCAAGGCCCGCCCCAACCAATCAAGCAATATATCTTTGCGTGGAATGGCCTCCGAGCGAAGCACCGGTGCGTGGTGGCCGGGCATGTCACGGGCACATTCTGCGATCAGAAGGTTGGGCACGTGCAGGTGCAGGACATCGAATTGCCCACGAAAGAGGCAGCGAACTAGCGCGGCGGGCTCGGTGACGTGAACCGTCCCCGGCGTGGTGACACCATTGTGCACGATTCGGCCGGACACCGAGAATCGAATATTCATGGTCCGCAACACGATTTTGACGACATGGCAGTCAGCGATTGTTTCGGCGCCAAACTCCAGCGTCCGCTCGCTGCCAGCATGCCATCGCGTGGCGACTACCCTCGACGCTGATAGAGCCGCCGCGGAGCTTTGGCGTAGAACTCGCCACTCAGGCTCGTCATCGACGATGTTTCTGGGAAGCATGGGGCTGCTGTGCACGTCGAGTACTGAGGCCGCTACAGAGCCTGCCTGGGAGTCGGAACAGTGCATCGGTCACCTCGCTGACGGCATCTTACCTTCGCAGGTGAATCGATTCCTTGCGGTTGTACTGAACAATTCTGAAGAACTTCTGCGCGCCTGCGGATGACTGGCCGACAACTGGTGGCAGTTGCCCCATCGGGGATCGCCGTGGCCGCACGCTCAACCTGAGCTCTGTTCTCGATACTGGCCAGGGGTGATTCCAAACTCACGCCGAAATGCCCGCGTGAAATTCGCCTGCGACGAGAAGTTCAATGTGATTGCGATCTCCCCGAGTGGTCGATCCTGCACCAGCAACGCTTTCGCCCGTTCCATGCGCTTCGCGTTGACGTACTGATATGGTGTCTGCCCGGTCGAGGCCTTGAAGGCTCGTGCGAAGTGGAAGCGGCTCAAATGAGCAGCGGAGGCCATACCGCGGATATCGAGTTCGTGTCCCAGATGGGCGTGGATGTACTCCAACACACGACTGAGACGCCGGGGATCTAGTTTGCCAACTCGCGATGCTCGAGCCTCGAGTGACGAGTTAGAGTATCTGTACAGCAGGCGAGCCGCGAGACTGCTGCTGAGGGACTCGACCAGCAGTGAGCCCGCAGCCGTTTCCGCCTGCATTTCAGCCAGGATCGCGCGGCCCATCTGCTCGAGCAGCGGGTCGATGAATCCTCCGATGTAGCGCAAGGACTGCGTTGCTGTGCTGACGAAGCCTCGCTCGGTTGCGTAATCGAGCAACGCATTGGGTTGCAGGTACAGATGCAGTACTTCCAGCGTGCCCTGCACCAACTCCACACAGTCGATCGGCTCGCCGGCCGGGCAAAACCAGATCACGCCCGGCCCGGCGTGAGTCGTGAGCGTCTCACCCGAAGCTCGCCGTCGCACGAGACCTGCACCCCGAAGCACCATTGAGATTTCCGTAACGGGCTGCACGAAAGCGTCGGAGCGCGCGCTTGCATGCGATCGAAATTCAGCGAACAGACCCGACCAGGTGCGCGCCGCCGAGGACTGCAGCAGTCGCCCGGGGGGCTCTTCGTACTTGTCTCCGCCTTCAGCGAGTGCCATCTGCTCATTGCTCCGCACGTATGGGCTGCTGTTGATTGCGAGCGACGTCCCTATATTGCCACGCCGGTAACTTCTCAACATGCCGCATTCAGACAAGGGAACGGCGAATTCATCAAAACGCCACGATCCCAAGTTGCTGCATCAACGTGAGGTTGTCTTCGAGATGCCAGTCCTCGGCGATCAAACCGTTCTGTACGCGGTAGATGTCCACCGCTATGAAGTCAACAGTCTGGCCTTGCCCGGCGTGGCCACCGAAAGTGCCGGTAAAGTGTCCGCGGAAATGCAGGAAGGCGGTGACGCGATCGCCCGCGACGAGCATCTGCTCGACCTGACAAGTCAGATCCGGAACTGCAGAGCGAAAGGTCTTCGATGCCATGAGCGGGCCGTCGGGGCCCTGTGTGCGCCCCTTCGGTAGTGTGTGATCGATGAAGGCGGGTGACAGGGCGGCCTTGGCCAGGCGCTCGTCGCCGGTATGCCAGAATGTGTCGTAGCGGCGCGGTGCAAGTGTCAGCGACTCGAGCGCGGACTTCGAAAGACCGGTGTCGGCGATCAATGTGGTTGGCTGTACAAGCTGCTCTGCGCTTTGCGCGCCTGTGCCGATGAAGGCGCTCAGCGCGAGTGCTGGCAGTGGGAGAGTGGTTTTCATGGGTTACTGATCTGCAGGCTGGATGGAAAGTGCGACATGCGAGGTTCAAAGCGTAGGCGGTTGCCGATCGGTCACCAATTCGATCACGATGCCAGGCGCCATCGCGACGAAGAGCTGGCGCTCGCCAGTCAGCGGCACGTCACCGAGCTCATAGGGAACGCCGCTGAGCCGTAATCGCTCGAGCAACGCCGCCCATTCCTGAGCGGTGTCGATGCGCAATGCAACATGGTCGATGCGCGGGGAAGCGGGTCGCACCGGCAGCGCAGTCCCCGCCTCGATCAGGTGGATGACAGGTTTGCCATTTGCGTACAACCAATGGCCTCCGACGCCGAACGGTGGCCGCGGACCTTCGCTGAGGCCGACGATGGAGCAAAGGAAAGTCCGTGCCGCTTCGAGGTTCCCGGTGACGATGGTTGCGTGGTCAAGCTTCATGATGAGACTGCGGCTGGGTTGTTCGAGTCGCCATTCTGGGCAAGTCTCGCCACTTTGATAATTGGCGTATTCTTTGAATGATCTTCAAAATAATTGGAGATATCATGAGCAACCTGGGCGACATCCGGCTGTTTGTGGAGGCGGCAAATCTGGGCGGATTGTCGGCCGCGGGCCGCAAGCTCGGGCTATCCCCCGCTGCCGCGAGTGCGCGTTTGATCAAGCTCGAATCCGTTCTGCATACGCGCCTGTTCGAGCGCACCACGCGCCACCTGCGACTGACCGATGAAGGCCGGGCGTATCTCGCCTATTGCCAGCAGGCAGTCCAGGCGCTCGACGATGGTCAGGCCTTTCTACAGGCTGGAGAGAGTGTCGTGCGCGGAAAAGTGCGGATCTCGGCCACCTCGGATTTCGGTCGCCATGTGCTCAAGGACTGGCTTGACGAGTTCAACAAGCAATACCCCGAAGTGACGTTCGCACTGGTGCTGTCGGACTCGCTGTCGAATCTGTTGCAAGACGACATCGATCTGGTTATCCGATTCGGCGTGCCGGCAGACAGTTCCTTCGTGGCGCGACCCCTGGCACCTAACCGGCGGGTGTTATGTGCATCGCCTCGATATGTGGCGAAGCACGGCGCACCCGAACGCCCGCGGGACCTGGAGCGCTTCGACTGCATTGTTCTTGTCTCTGGCGCCGGGCCTGCGAACGACTGGCGGTTCGCCCGAAAAGGTAAGGTAGAAAGTTATACCGTCCCGCTCGCAGACGCGCGCGAGACGAATGACGGCGCCGTGGCACGGGAATGGGCCATTCGCGGTTACGGCATTGCGCTGAAATCGATGTGGGACATTGGCGCAGATCTGCGTGCCGGGCGCTTGAAAATTCTGTTGCCGCAATGGCGGTCTGCGGATGCGCCGGTTCATGCCCTGTATCGGCGTAACCGCTACATGGCTCCCCGCGTACGTGCCCTGCTGGATTTTCTGATCAAGCGCTTTGCAGAAGAATCCGGCAACTTGATGGACTGACGCCGCCGGGCTGCGTCGCCGACATTATCCGTCGAGGAATAGCCGTTCCACTGGGGTCCATCGAGTAGCGCGCATCTTTGCGGCCGCAGTGGGGCCTCATCGCGCCAGCACCCCTTGTAGCGCAGCTAGGCCGCGCTCGATCTCGGGCAGGTCAACCGCACCATAGCCGAACACAAGTCCCAGGCGCGGCGACTGAATCAAATGATAGCGTCCGAGCGTATGAATCTTCACTGAGCGACCCGCAAGGGCCTGAACTGCAGCGTCCAGATCGACTCCGTGCCGAGCCCAGGCAGCGACGTGTATGCCGTACAGTGAGGGAATCGGCTCCAGCCAGTCGCTGAAATCCCGCTTGAGCAGATCGAGCAGCAACTGGCGTCGCCTCTTATAGATCTGGCGCATCTTACGGACGTGATGCGCCAGGTGGCCTTCCGCGATGAAGGCGGACACGCCGGTCTGCAGGGGCGTAGAGCAATGCCAATCGACACAGTTCTTCGCCGCAACGAAGGTGCGCCGCGCCCACTCCGGCACCACGACGAAGGCGAGGCGAAGGGACGGCAGCATGCACTTCGAGAAGGTGCCGACATAGAACACAACATCTGCCGCATCGGTGGCGCGCAGCGATTGCAGCGGGTTGCCGTCAAACCGAAACTCGCCGTCATAGTCATCCTCGACGATGACCGCCCCATGCCGGCGGGCGAAGTCCACCAATGCGGCGCGACGGCGCTTCGACATGGTGACGCCCAACGGAAACTGATGGGATGGACAGACGCAGATCACTCCAAGGCCAGGCGGTAAGCTGTCGACCACCAGCCCCTCTTCGTCCACCTCCACCGGCATGATCCGCGCGCCGGCTGCCGCAAAGGCGACGCGCATCGGCGGATAACCGGGATCTTCGAGCGCTACCACCGTCTCGCCCGGCGTCACCAGGATGCGGGCCAAGAGATCGAAGGCCTGCTGGGCGCCCGCCGTCACGACCACATCCTCGGGCCGACACACCACGGCGCGGGTCAGCGCGATATGGTTGGTGATGGCCTCGCGCAGATGAAAATTGCCCTGGTTGCCTTGCGGACTCTTGTACGCAGCGGGCTTTTTTTCAAGACCACGCAACTGCTTGGCGCTGATGCGACGATAGACGTCGAACGGAAACAGGCGCGGATCGATCAAGGCAGGCCGGAAATCGATCGGCGCTTCGGCGCGCGCGACTGCCGGCGGATCATCGCGCCAGAACCCCATGGCCGCTGTCACATCCTCTTGCAGCCAAAAGGCGTTCAGCCGGTATGTGCTGGCCGGCGAAGGCGACGATTCAGGTTCCGGCAGCAGATCGGCGACATAGGTGCCGGAACCCTGACGGGCGACCAAGAGGCCGTCATTGGACAATCGGTCATAGACCTCGGCCACGGTGTTGCGCGACAGGCCAAAGAATTCCGCCGACTTGCGGCTGGCCGGTAGCTGGGTGCCCGCAGCGAGGCGGCCATCTTGAATAGCCTCTTTCAATTGCCGATAGAGACGGCGGCCGGCATCCCGCGATCCCGGGATAGGCCGTTCTAGCTCGATCTCGAACAACGGATCCATGAAGTGGCCCAGGTCTATTTCAAAAAAGCAGCCCTTCAGCGGGGGCCACTTACAGAATACCGTAAGAGGGTTCGCTGACCAAACCGAGGTAGATCCGATGAAATTGACGCTTTCTGCCGGCCTTTGCGCGCTGCTATTCGCCGGCGCTAGCCTCATCGGCGGGTGTGCGCAGGCCGCTAGCTCCCTGGCTGACGTCATTACATCGGCCGTCGCAGATCCAGCGCGGCCGGAAGGCGATCGCAATCGCGATGTGGCGCGCAAGCCCGTCGAATCACTGCAATTCTCAGGGGTCAAACCAGGTGATGCGGTCGCGGATTTTAATGCCAGTGCCGGGTACTTCACGCGTCTGTTTTCTAACGTCGTTGGGAGCCGCGGCCATGTCTACGCCATCGAGCCCGTTGAAATTCAGCAATACATTGCGAAATCGACAGCCGAGTTACGCGGTTACGCAGCCAATCACCGCAACATCACAGTCTCAGTCGAGACTGCGCTCGAGAGTCTCCACTTGCCCAGGAAGCTTGATGTCTTCTGGATTTCGCAGAACTACCACGATCTCCATAACAAGTACTTTGGTCCGGTGGACATCGCCGC
>JAQGOF010000118.1 GCA_028293745.1 Gammaproteobacteria bacterium
AGTTATCACTCCGAAAAAGCCGTGGCCGCCTGGAGCCCGGAGCAAGACGCCGCCACGATGGAGAAGCTTGCTGTCGTTCAGAAAAGGTTGGTCCAGCAGGGCAAGCTGGGCCCGGTCGTGCGGTTGATGCCAACCACGACCGCGACGACACTCAGAAAGGAGCAGACTCCACCGCTCGTGGTAGACGGTCCATTTGCCGAGACCAAGGAGCAGCTACTGGGCTTCTATGTCGTGGACTGCGACTCTCGCGATGACGTCCACGAGATCGCCCGAGAACTCGCTGCAGCCAATCCTGGCGGTGCCTACGAGATACGGCCCGTGGCCGTGCTCAATCCTCACGGTGTGGCCGTGGGTAAATAACGCCAGCGCCGTGGGGTGACGGCGGCGCGGTGGCTCAGCGGCGGCCGTTACTCGGGCGTGATTGACACCGCCGCGATGAGAGCCTGGCCCTGAACCGGCTTGAACTCGATGAGCAGCGCTCCGTCCTGCGCCTTGGCCTGGACTGACTTGTCTACGGCTCGCAGCTTCCCGCCAGCGGCCGCCGCGATATCGAAGCGCTTCAACACCGCCTTCCCGTTGACGAAGACATCGAACACCCGCTCTCCAGCAGCCGCAGCCGGCTCTTCGAATTTGAGGGCGATTTTGTAGCGGCCGTTGGGAACGGGGACGCGGTATGAAAATTCGCCTTCCCTGAAACTGTCATACAGGCGCGGATCGGATGCCGCTACCTCGACCCGCTCGTCATCCGGCGTGTCGGGGCGATTGACACCCTTACCCTCGCCGCCCGAGAAGTACATATCCGATCCGTAGCGCTGGCGATCCACCGCCAGGTACCCCGATATGTCACCCGACTTGATCCGGACCACCGCAGGCGTCCCGGATAACGTCCACTGCAGCGAGTCGCTGACAGCAGTGCCGCCGATGTTGGCCGTTGCATGCAGCTCATTTGGTCCCTGCTGGAGATGAATTGCGCGCCACACACAAATACCGTCGGCACACGAAGTAGCACCCTGGTCGGTGCCGTTCACTGTCAGGTTGGCACGCGTGGCGTTGCTATAGGCCTTCACGTCGAGCACAGCATAAGGCCGATCGACATAGCGCCGCCCCACCAGGTGCAACGTTGGCTGTTGACTCCAGTTGGCGCGATAGAAGTAGAAGGTGTCCTTGCGGATTTTCCGGTCATAGCTGACCAGGCCCTTCTCGTTGATATCGGTCAGGTCGCCTTCCTGGCGCGAATCGCTCGCGAAGTCGATCAGGTTCCAGATGAACGAGCCCCACAGGTAGGGGCGTTGCCGCAACGCGCTCCACGACATCTCGTGATACAGGTTCTGCATTTCCTCCGGGTGCGGCCTGCCGTGCGGGTTGATCGGACCGCCCGTGGGGTCATCACTATGCTGCGTGAGTGCGGCGCCAGCGCCGTATTCGGATACGGACATCGGTACTTGTGGATGGCGCTCGTGAGCCTGATCGAGCATGGAACCAAAATCGCCGAAGTGTCCCGTGTACCAGCCAAAGTAGCGGTTGTAACCCACGGTATCCGCAATGCCCACGATCGCCTCGCGCGGAGCGACTCCAGAGGCGCCATCAGCACCCGCGGCGCTATCGTTGGCATGGGGAGGGAGCGCCACTTCGCAGCAATCGGCGAAGGTGCTCGGGCGGTCGGGGTCCTGGCTCTTGGCGAGAGCGTTGAGCGACCTGAGTAGCGAGCCGGGTTTGCTGGGGCCATGGACCTGGGTCGCCGTGAGGTCGATTTCGTTGGCGATCGACCAGAGCGCCACGCACGGATGATTGCGGTTCTGTTGAATCAGCTCCAGCAGCTGCTGCCGGGCATTGGCTGCCAGCGCCGCATTCGCCGGTGAGCCGTCAAACGAGACTTTGTTCACCAGCGGAATTTCGGCCCACACTATGATCCCGGCCGCATCTGCCGCCTCGTACGAGCGTTGATCGTGTTGATAGTGAGCCAGCCGCACGGCATTCGCGCCCAAGTCGGCCAGGATCGCGAAATCCTCCTCCTGGTCCGCATCCGAGACCGCCCAGCCTTTTGCCGGGCGGTCCTGATGCATGGAGGCGCCCTTCAGATACTGATGTTCGCCATTCAGAAAGAATCCGTTGCTGGCATCGAACCGGACTGTCCGCAACCCCAGCGGCTGGGTCACGCGGTCCAGGACTGCGCCTTGCATGGACCGTAGAGTGACAACGGTCCGGTAGAGATAGGGATCACGCAGCCCTTGCCAGAGCCGCGGGTTTGTCACATCCAGATTTGATTGCACGATCGAGACCACCCCAGGGGCTACGGGCCCCGCAGCGTCCATACGCGAAGCGACGACCTTGCCGTCCGCGGCGGTGATGGCCGTTTCAACACGCAGGCGCTGCGGCGTGGGTTCGTCGTTCACCACTCGCGACGTCACCTGAATGGCCGCAGCGCCGGGCTGGATCGTGAGTGACCGCTCGTAGACTCCGGGACCGCCGAAATCCAACAAGTCCAGGTGCACCGGTTGCGTGACGATCAGCGCTGCGCTTCTGTAGATGCCGCCGAACATGAAGAAGTCACCCGACAACGGTATGACATTCTGCGTCGTAGATCCCGGCTGCGGCCGACTGTTGTCAGCGCGTACGACCAGCAGGTTGTCACCGGTTGGATTGATCGCCGTGGAGGCATCGAACCGGAAGCGCGCGAACGCGCCTTCATGCTTGCCAAGGTAGTGGCCGTTGAGCCACACATCAGCGATCGTGGCAACTGCGTCGAATTGCAGAAAGTAGCGGCTGCGTTTCGCTGCCGCAGGCGCCTCGAACCGCAACCGGTACCAACCCGTGCCCTGGGTATTGTTGGATTGCGGTGAGCGCACCGTGCCTTCGTTGCCAATCCTGTTCCAGGTGTGGGGGACTGTGACCTGGTCCCAGTCCGAATCATCGAACTGCGTGCCCTCCACGCCGCCAAGGCCAGACGCCTGTTTGAACCGCCAGCCGGTACTCAAAGGCATGACGACGCGGGGCGTGGGCTCGGACCCGCCCGCAGCTCGAGCCGTAACGCCAAACGCCTGCACCGTGACCAACGTCGCGAGCGCGAACACTGCAGCCCGTGCCGACATCAACATCCTCATACCTCCTTCTGCGCGGGCGGCCTACCAGTTCGTCATCGTGCCGTCTTCCAGCCGATTGACTGGAAGATAAGCGCGTTGATAAGGGTATTTCGCAGCCAACTGCTCATCGATATCGACGCCCAATCCAGGCTTGTTGCCTGGATGCAGGAAGCCGTTCGAGAAAGTGTAGGCATGCGGGAATACCGCATCGGTGTCGGGAGTGTGCCGCATGTATTCCTGCAGCCCGAAGTTCGGGATGGACAGATCGAAATGCAGCGCGGCAGCCATGCACACTGGCGAAAGATCCGTAGCACCGTGACAGCCTGTCTTCACGCCGTGCAGATCCGCGAGGCTCGCAATCCGGCGCAGATGACTGATCCCGCCCGCGTGCACCACGGTCGCCCGGATGTAGTCGATCAACTGTTCCTGGATGAGCTCCTTGCAGTCCCAGATGCTGTTGAATACCTCCCCGACCGCAAGGGGCGTCGTGGTGTGCTGGCGGATCAGCCGGAAATTCGCCTGATTCTCGGCTGTGACCGAGTCCTCGAGCCAGAACAACCGGAATGGCTCGAGATCCTCGCCCAGCCGCGCGGCCTCGATCGGCGTCAGGCGGTGGTGCACATCGTGCAGCAGATCGAGTTCCCAGCCCAGCGCCCCACGCGCGGCCTCGAACAGCTTCGGCACGGACGGTAAGTATTTGCTGCTCGACCAACTATTTTCGCTGGGTAGCGCGCCATCCGCGGGCTCGTAAAACATCTTGTCGCGGGAGACACCGTAGGTCGATGGCAGGCCAGGCACGCCGGCCTGCAGCCTGATGGCCGTGTAGCCCATATCGCGGTAGCGCCTGGCTTCAGCGATCGTCTCTTCGATGGTTTCACCATTGGCATGTCCGTACACCCGCACACCAGCGCGGCACGCGCCGCCCAGCAACTGATAGAGCGGCATTCCGGCGGCCTTGGCCTTGATGTCCCAGAGTGCTGTGTCTACCGCCGCGATGGCGGTCATCGTGACCGGCCCCCGGCGCCAATACGCGCCGCGATACAGGAACTGCCAGATGTCCTCGATCTGATGGGCATCGCGGCCAATCAGCGTCGGAATCACGTGGTCCGTGAGATAGCTCGCCACCGCGAGCTCGCGCCCGTTGAGCGTTGCGTCGCCGAGCCCGTAGAGGGCGCCGGATGCCCCGCCGGAGGTTTCGATCCTGAGTGTGACGAAATTGCGGCCCGGGCAGGTGATGACCACCCGCGCGGCCGTGATGCGAAGAGTTGCAGTATTTGGCATGGTGTCCGACATGTAACCGATTTTGCAGTGCATCCTTTGGTAAGACCACTTCAGCGCATCCGAGCGCCGCGCGTCAAGGCCAGCACTGGGTATTTGCTGCACCACTTTCGCCCGAGGCCGAAACTGGGCCGCTGGCCACCGGCCGGATATTACGCCGATTGGCCTTACCAATATGAGTTCGACGCATTCGCGAACTGGTGGCCAAAGATTGGTTTGACCACGTAATATCGGCTCACCCGCAGTCAAGCGTTGACTTTCCATGGCCGACACACGCCGCCTCTATGAGCAGATCGCGCAGAAGCTGGCACGCGACATCGCCATAGGCCGATACGAGCTGGGCCAACGCCTGCCCTCCGAAAGAGAGTTGGCGCAGGCGTTTGCGGTTTCGCGTCCGACCGTCCGCGAGGCAATCATCGCTCTCGAGCTGGACGGCCTCGTCGACGTGCGCACCGGCTCCGGCGTCTATGTCCTGAACAAGAAGCCGCCCAGCGGCAAGGCAGGGGCCACCGACATCGGCCCGTTCGAGCTCCTCGAAGCCCGCCGCTCCATCGAAGGCGAGGCGTGTGCATTGGCTGCATCCAGGATCGACGAGGGCCAACTCGTGGAGCTCGAGGTGCTCATTGCCGAGATGTTTGATGAAAACGAACACGACGTGGTGAAAAGCGAGGATGCGGATCGCCGCTTTCACGAGCTGATTGCCCGGTCAACCCAGAACAGCGGCATGATTGCGGCAGTCCAGATGTTATGGGATGCCCGCGCCCGTTCGCCGCAGAACCGATCGCTGAGCGCCAAGGTACGCGCGAAAGGTGTGAAGCCACGGATCGACGAACATACTGCGATCGTGGACGCGTTGCGCCGGCGCGATCCAGATGCCGCGCGCGCGGCAATGCGCGACCATCTGTCTCGCGTAATCGGCGCGCTGCTGGAGGCTACGGAGTTCGAAGAACTGGAGCGTGCCCGTGCCCACATCGCCGAGCAGCGTCGCCGGTACGCTTTGTCGAAATAGCGTGGTGAGCGGAGCGGATCATGGGTAAGTCGTGTTCACACCTGGGCAGCATCAAGACAGTGACGCCGAGCGCCCCGGGCTGCGAAGAATGTCTCAAGACGGGTAGCATCTGGGTTCATCTGCGCCTGTGCCGCACCTGCGGACACGTGGGCTGCTGCGATGACTCGCCGAACCGGCACGCTCACAAGCACTTTCACGCCACCCGGCACCCGATCATCGAAGGCTACGATCCGCCGGAAGGATGGGGATGGTGTTACGTCGATGAGGTGGGCTTTGATCTCTCGGATCGCGCGACACCCCAACGGGGCCCGATCCCGCGCTACTACTGAACCTCACCCCGGGGCGCTGCCGTGGGTGCCCGGTGCGAGCGCCCCACTGATCGTGATGTCGACCTGGTCGCCACCGGTCCAGAACCCATGCGGCAGGCCGTATTCGGAGCGTTTGATTCGCCCGTAAGCTGCGAACTGGCAGTGGCCCGCCGACGAGCACTTCAGCAGGCTGACGTTCAGTACGATCGGGCGCGTTACGCCGTGCAATGTCAGCTCGCCGCTCGCAACGGCCCGTTGCTCGCCCAGCTCGATGCGGCTCGAATGATACGTCATCTGCGGGTAGCGCTGGACATCGAGCCAGTCCGCCGACCGCAGCCGCTCATTCCACCGCGGCTCGTCGCACTGCAGAGAGGCCATTGCGACAGTTACATCCACCCGGATCGCCGCGCCTGAGTGATCCACTACGAATTGGCCCCTGATATCCGAGAAGCGCGCCGTCATCCATTGAAGGCCGAGATGCTGCACGCTAAAGGAGACATGCGTATTGCTCGAATCGAGGCGATACGTTTCGGCCGCCTCCAATCTCAGCGCGCTCAGCGCAATGAGTATCCATTGTGAATTCTTCACGTACCGAAGCTGAGTCCTGGCTGACATTCACTGCGATTTCATTGATCCTGCAAGGTGAGTGCTGGGCGGCCAGCCGCGGGTTCTAAAGTGCATCTCGTGGAGAATGAGTGAAGCCCGGGCGGCGCAGGAACAGAAATCCTTTGACGAGCTCGTCGAGCGGCTGGCGGCACAGTGGATCCGCGCCGACCCCATCAGTGCCTCAGCCCAGCAGTATTTCACCGGCGCCGAGCAAGCCGCGCTCGACCGGCAGTCAGGTTGGTATGAGGGCGATCCCAAGGGGCATCTCGGACAACTGTCGGCCGAGTTGTTTCGCGCGCGCCGGCCCGTCGTCGATACGGGCCTGCATGCCAGACATTGGCGTGCGCTTACATGATCGGCGAGTTGGAAATCCTGGCCCGGCGCGAGAAGGCGCTTACTTTTTGGACGGATTGCGGCTGCCCAGCGCGGGCAGCCGTGCGGTATCGCCCGTGGGGCGGCGGATCTCCACCTCGTGCCAGACCTTCTGGGGCTGGTACGGCATCTTCAGGATCTCGCGCCGCGCTTCGGCCAACTGCAACTTCAGCAAGGGCTGCAACAGGCGCATGGGCTCCACCGCCTCCCTTTCCGCCTCGGTCTCCGCCAGCTCGACATCGCAGAACACCCGGAAGTAGTCCGTGTATCGCTCCTCGTAAAGATGCAAGGGTTCGGCGAACACGCCGTCTTTCATCAACCCCCGGGCCAGGTGGTGCGAGCACCAGTAGCTCGACGAACCTCGCACGTAGTTGCCGTGTTCGGCGATCAGCGACGCCGTGTACTCCCTCATGCTATGGAACAAGGCCATCAGCCGGTGCCGCTGCGAGCGAGTGAGCTGACGGTCCTGGAGGTACTCGAATACGGCCTTCCGATGCAAGAGCGCCAATGCGGTCGAGCGCAGAGCGACCACCTGCCCGTTGAGGTAACGGTGGCCCGACACGCGGCGCATGAGCTGAAAGTGCTCGGATTCCCAGCGCCGGTACGCCTCCGGATGGGACATCAGGCGTGTAGCCACCAGCATCTGCGCAGGTGAGCCCGACCTGGCCGCTTCAGCGACGCAGAGTTCGGATTCCTCCATTAGCCGCGCCTGGCTGATTCCCTGGATACGCATTCTTCCCCGGGAGTGGATCGGCCGATTAAGTCATACGGGTACCGGCTGGGGAGTGTGCGCCGCAAGCTCAGCCCATTACAACTTTAGTCTCGGTACCGCGACACCCAAGAGGGGGCGTGCGCGTTCAAGCGGCCGCTTTCGCTTTGATTTGCAAAGGCCGGATCTGGTAATAATGAAAAAGAGAATAATTATTCACCGCCCACTCGATCTCATGAGCGACAATCGCCTGCAGAGGATTGCGATCGTCGGCGGGGGCACCGCCGGCTGGATGGCCGCCAGCATGCTGGCGCGCGCATTGCCCGGCTACGGGTGTGTCATCACGGTCATCGAATCGCCCGAGATCGGGACGGTGGGTGTGGGCGAGGCCACCATCCCGCCCATGATCGATCTGCTGCGTTTCCTGGACATCAACGAGGCCGACTTCGTCCGCCACACCTTCTCGACCTACAAGCTGGGCATCAAATTCAACGACTGGCAGCGGATCGGACATGCCTACTGGCATCCTTTCGGTACGTTCGGTGCCCGTATCAATCTGCGTCCGTTCTTTCATAGCTGGCACAAAGCCAAGGCCCGCGGACTGGATCCGAGGTTCAACGACTACAGCGTGTGTGCGGCCCTCGGCGAGGCGGGCAAATTCAGCTTTCCGGACAATACGGGCCAAACTGAAGCCGCAGGCCTGCGCTACGCCCTGCACTTCGATGCAGGGCTGGTCGCAAGATATTTGCGCGCCTACTCGCAAAGACTGGGTGTCGAGCGCCTGGAGCGAACCGTGTCGGGCGCGACCCGGCACGACAACGGGAATCTCGACGAGCTCGTGTTCGCGGACGGCAGCCGCCTGCGCGCCGATCTTTTTGTCGACTGCAGCGGCTTTCGCGGCGTACTGATCGAGCAGGAACTGAAGACCGGCTACCTGCAGTGGACGGATGTGCTGCCCTGTGACCGTGCCGTCGCGGTTCCGACAGAAATGATATCCGGCCGTCCACCCTACACGCAGTCAACAGCCCGGAGTGCCGGCTGGCGTTGGCGGATCCCACTGCAGCACCGCGCCGGCAACGGATACGTGTATTCGAGTGCGCACATCAGCGACGCGGACGCCCTCGAGGATCTACTGGCGGGTGTGGGTGAGAAGACTTTAGCGGAGCCGCGCTACCTGCGCTTCGTTACCGGCAGGAGGCGCCTCTTCTGGAACCATAACTGCCTCGCCCTGGGGCTTGCCTCGGGCTTTCTCGAGCCGCTGGAATCCACGAGTATCCATCTCGTCGCAAGCGGCGTGTATAAGCTGCTGGAGCATTTTCCCGATCGGGCGTTCGATCCGGAAAACATCGCCTCCTACAACGCGGAAACCATGGACGAGATCGAGCGAATCCGTGATTTCATCGTGCTGCACTATTGTTTGACTCAACGCGACGATGCACCTCTGTGGCGCTACTGCCGCTCGATGCGG
>JAQGOF010000145.1 GCA_028293745.1 Gammaproteobacteria bacterium
TATATCCTGGCCAACAATCTGCCGACACTGTTGTGGCTGGGTCAGAACGGGACCCTGGAGTTTCACATCTGGCACTCACGCGCGCAGGTCGCGCCTGACAGTCTGAGCCGCAGCGACGACTATTCGACCTCACTGGAATCGCTCAAGGACTCCGTCCTCAACTATCCCGACTACCTGGTCTTCGATATCGATCCCTACATCTACTCGGGCAAGGAAGCCAAGGGAGCGGAGCCTGAGCTCAATGCGCGGGGCTTCGCGGTCGGGCGGCGAGTTGCGTTCTGGTTGCGGGCGCTGCTCAGGCAGATGTCTCTCGATGCGCTCGTGAAGACCTCCGGCAAGACCGGCCTGCATGTCTTCGTGCCGATCGACCGCACGGTGACCTTCGAGGCGGCCAGGCACATCTGCGAGACGGTGGGCCGCCACCTGCTCAAGGCCCACCCGCGGGAGATCACCCTGGAGTGGGCAATCGAGAAGCGCACCGACAAGATATTCATCGACTACAACATGAACGTCCGGGGCAAGACCCTGAATGTGGCCTACTCCCCGCGCGGGCAGCCCGGGGCTCCGGTCTCGATGCCGCTGACCTGGGAGGAGCTCGAAGCCGCGGAAGTGATGGACTTCACAATCGCCAATGTGCCTGCCCGGTTGGAAAAGACCGCTGACCGGTGGCAAGATGCACTATTGACCAAATACAGCTTATCCCGGGTTTTAGGCTTCGGCGTCTGACGGATCGGACCGACCCACATAACTGCAGGTGTACCATGGCCGCGCGCTCTATTGGATCCCTGACGATCTCCTTCGGGCTCGTCGCAATTCCCGTGAAGCTCTACTCGGCGACCCAGTCTGGCAACGCAATCTCGTTCAATCTCCTGCACAAGGGATGCGGATCGAGGCTCAAACAGCAGTACATCTGCGCGAAGGACGGCTCCATCGTCGAGCGTGACGACATGGTGAAGGGTTACGAGTTCGCCAAGGATCAGTACGTGACCTTCGCCCCGGAGGAGATCAAGGCCCTCGAGGAGGCCGGTACCCACGCCGTGGAGATCTCCGAATTCGTACCAGTCGAGTCGATAGACCCGGTCTATTTCGACAAGACCTACTACCTGGCACCCGACAAGGGAGCCGGCCGGCCGTACGGATTGCTCACCGAGGCGCTCAAACAGGCCGGGCGGGCCGCGGTGGGCCGCTGGGCCACCCGGGGCAAGGCGTACATCGTGCTGCTGCGCCCGGTTGGTGACGTACTCACGATGCAACAGTTGCATTTCGCCGCGGACGTGCGCAGCTCAACGGAAATCGACGTTCCCAAGGCGGACGTGAAGCCGGCCGAGCTGAAACTCGCTCAACAGCTCATAGAGCAACAGACAGCGGACAAATTCGATCCAACCGCCTACAAGGACGAGCTGCACGCGCGCATCGAAGCGGCCATCCAGAAGAAGGTGGAGGGCGCCGAGATCTCGGTCTCCGAAATTGCCCCTGCAGGTGAGAGCAAGGTCATCGATCTGATGGAAGCGCTGCGCGCCAGCCTGGAAAAGACCGAAACCGCGCGCACCTCGGCGTCTCAGCTCGGTCCGCGCAAGGCGCCGAAGCGCGTGGAACAGGCCGCGCCCGTGAAGGGGGAACAACCCGCAAAGCCGGCACGTAAAGCCACCAAGCGCTAGGCTCCTGGCCCTCAAACAAGGTACAGATGCCTTCCTACAGTGTGCACGACGTGGAGCGGGTTCTGCACCTGTCGCGCAGTACCATCCGCGGGTTGGTCGCTGCCGGGTTCGTCAAGCCCGAGCGTGGCGCACGACGCGAGTACCGCTTCTCGTTCAGAGACCTGATTGTGCTGCGCACCGCCCGGGCGCTCATAGAGGCCAAGGTCCCGCGCAAACGCATCCACCGCTCCCTGGAGGACTTGCGCCGTCACCTCCCTGAGACGGTGCCGCTCTCGGGGTTGAGCATTTGTGCCGTTGGCGAACGTGTTGTGGTGCGCGACGGCAAGACGCGTTGGGAAGCCGACAACGGTCAGTATCTGCTCGGGCTGGAGGTCGTGCTGGAGAACGGAGTCCTGCACATGGTTGAGCGCTCGCAGGCCGGCGCTGACGCGACGAACGGCCGCGAGACAAATAGCCACGACACGAACAGCCGCGAAGTTGATCCTAAGACCGCCGAGCAGTGGTTCACGGAGGCCCTCGAGCTCGAAGGTGCGGATGTACGCGCAGCACGCCGGGCGTATGAGCACGCCGTGAAGCTCGACCCCCGCCACCTCCCCTCCTGGATCAACTGGGGACGCCTGCTGCACGAGCAGGGCGCGATCGCCGAGGCCGATAAGGTCTATCAAGGGGCACTCGCTGAGTGTGGTCCCGACCCTTTGCTCATGTTCAACCGCGGCGTGTTGCTCGAGGACCTGGGCAACGCCGGAGCGGCGTTGGAGGCCTATCAGGCAGCCATTGAAGAAGACCCCGACATGGCCGACTGTCACTACAATCTCGCGCGCCTGTATGAGGCGCTGGGCAAGCCTCAACATGCCATCCGGCACCTGGGGCAATATCGCCGCCTGGTAACCGGCCCCGGTAACTGATCGAGCCGCGGTCCCTCACATGGCTATCTGGGTCGGCACCTCTGGCTACAACTATCCCGAGTGGAAGGGGAGCTTCTACCCGCAGAAGCTGCCCACGGCGCAGATGCTGACTTACTACGCCGAGCGCTTCTCTACAGTGGAAATCAACTACACCTTCTACCGCATGCCCAACGAGAAGATCCTCGCTGGGTGGAATCGGGAGACACCGGACCGGTTCAAACTCACTCTGAAGGCACCCCAGCGCATCACGCACCACGCTCGCCTGCGCGATTGCGCAGATCCCCTGAATCATTTTTTGCGGGTGGCCAATACACTCGGCCCGAAGCTCGGCGTGGTGCTGTTCCAGCTGCCGCCGTACTTCAGAAAGGATCTGGGCGTGTTGGATGCATTCCTGGCGGTGCTGCCGGAAGATGTCTGCGCCGCTTTCGAGTTTCGTCACGCCTCGTGGCTGGACGACGAGGTTTATGCGCGCTTGAAGGCCCGGAACCTGGCGCTGTGCATAGCCGACAGCGAAAAGGCATCGACACCGGTGCGCATGACCGCCGACTACGCCTACTTCCGTCTACGTGATGAAGGATACACGCCGGACGATATCGCCAAGTGGGGGCAGACCATTCGCGCCCAAACGGCCCACTGTCGCGACGTCTATGTTTACTTCAAACACGAAGAAGAGGGCAAAGGGCCGGAGTTCGCCCGCTTGCTGGTGCGTGAGCTCGAAGCGCCGTAGCTCAACGCGGCATTTACGACCCCATCGCTGCCCTTGATTGACGGGGATCAATTACAACGCCCGCCTCCGTAGCTCAAGGTGGCAGGCACATGTCTCCTCCCTATCAACGTATCCTGCTGGCTGTAGATCTGAGCAAAGACTCGCGCGTGGTCGGCCAACGGGCCCGCGCGCTCGCCTCAGCGCTCGATGCACAGCTGCTGATCATCCACGTGGTCGAGCCAATACCCATCGTACCGCCCATGCCGCCAGATCCCATTGTGCCCGTCACAGTGACGACGCAGATTGAGCTGATGGAGGCCGCGCAGGAGCAGATCGGCCAACTCGCGCGGGAGCTCGGTGTGTCGGAGGATCGCTGGACTGTCGTGGAGGGCCATATCAAGACCGAGATCCTTCGCATTGCCGCGGACGAAAACGTGGATCTCATCGTCGTCGGCAGCCGCGAGAAACACGGGCTCACCTTTCTCATCACGCCTACCGAGGACGTCGTCGTGCACAAGGCGCCGTGCGACGTTCTCGCCGTGCGCTTGTAGCGCGGCGCGGCGGCCTTACAGCAACAGATCAAAGAGCTGGAATGCGGTCTCCCAATGTGCGGTCTGGGGGTTCTTTAGGCTCCGATCCACGATCTTGAAGCTACGCGCCAGCGCGTAGCTCAGCCCGCCATAGATTTCGGGCAGCCGCGCGACGGTCTCCTCGCCATAGGCCATGTCCAGCTCAGGTAGCTGCGCCAACCCCTGCAGGATCGGCTCGAGCTCGATCTGCTCATTGATTCGCCGGTACGCGTGGCCGCTTTCCTGGAGCCCCTTGGTAATCGGCAGATCCCACGGCTCGATCACATCGCGCCCGTTGGCCTTTGCGTTGGCTTGGCCACGCAGCAGCAGGTCGTAGGCCTTTTTGTGAACGAAATCGCTGTAGCGCCGCAAGTCCTCCTTGTCCACGTCGAGGCTGGCAGCGAGGCGAAAGAAGCGCTCGAACTTGGCGATGTTCATCACGGTCACAGCCGCTTCTCCGAGGATGCCGGTGGGCGATC
>JAQGOF010000156.1 GCA_028293745.1 Gammaproteobacteria bacterium
GTCCTTGCGGTAGAAGGGAATGGTGGCGGCCGTCCGGCCATTCACGAAATGGGCATAGGCCCCGTGATAGCACGTCGCGGCCGTCAGCAGGTCGAGCATCCGCCTCAGACGCTCGATCGCCGCTTCGCGCGTGACCCAGCCCCGCTCCACGGCCACGAGAATAGCCATGATGCCGAACCCCGAGCCGCCGATCGCGACCTTGTCATCGGCCGCGTTGGCCCGCGTCGTGCACCGATCCGGCGCGAGGCCGCTGACGGGGTGCGCTCCGTCCCAGAAATAATTGAATGTCTGGCGTTGCACGATCTCGAGCAATTGCTCATCGGGCAGTGCGGCCAGCTCGGACGTCTCCATAGGGGGCTCCTGACTATTACACTCGCGATTTTGCCCTTTTTCCGCGACCATGTGTTTTTTGAGGACGGGTTTCGATGAATCGGATCGAGAAACTGCTGGCGCAGATGACCCTCGCGGAGAAGCTGGGGCAGCTCACCATGACAGCAGCGGGTCATGCCGTGACCGGCCCCGTCATTGCCGGCGACTCCACCGAGGCCATCAAGACCGGTGCCATCGGGAACCTGCTCAATCTCGTTGGCGCCGGGCCGGTTCGCGAGATGCAGCGGCTGGCGGTCGAGGAATCCCGGCTCAAAATCCCTCTGCTGATCGGCCTCGACATCATCCATGGACATCGGACGTTAATCCCCATTCCGCTCGCAGAGGCAGCCCTGTTTGATCCGCAGACCTGGGAAATGACGGCACGGGAAGCCGCCAAGGAGGGCGCTGCGGATGGCCTTGCGATGACCTTCTCGCCGATGCTCGACGTGTCTCGCGATATCCGCTGGGGACGTACTGCAGAGGGGTCGGGGGAGGATACCTGGGTCAGTGTTCAAATGGCGCGCGCCAAGGTTCGTGGGTACGAAGGTTCGGATCTCGCCTCGCCTGACGCGCTGGCAGCTTGTGCGAAGCACTTCTGTGCATACGGGGCAGTTTTGGCTGGACGCGAATACGCGTCTGCCGACATTTCGGAGCGCACGCTGCTCGAGGTGCACCTACCCCCCTTTGATGCGGCAGTCGCGGTAGGCGTGGCTACGATCATGCCTGCGTTCACCGACCTGGCTGGCATTCCCATGACTGCCAACAAGAAGCTGCTGCGCCACCACCTACGCGAGCAGCTGGGTTTCGACGGTGTTCTCGTCAGTGACTACAACGCGATTGCGGAGCTGATGCATCACGGCATTGCCGCAGACCTGCCGGAAGCTGCCGCCCTGGCACTCGAGGCAAGCGTTGATATCGACATGATGGCAGACGCGTATCGCCGAGGTCTGCCGGTTGCACTCGAGCGTGGGCTCGTCACTATGGAGCAGATCGACGAATCCGTGCGGCGTGTGCTTCGTTTGAAGGAGCGCCTCGGGCTCTTCGATGACCCTTATCGACGGGGCTCTCGGCCCGAGTCACAGGCAGCATTGACCCACCGTCGGAAACTCGCCCGGTCGGTGGCTGCGCGTGCCATCGTGATGTTGAAAAACGATCGGCAGACCCTGCCGCTGCCCGGCACGCTGCGTCGTATGTGCGTTATTGGCCCACTCGCCGACGCCGCGACGGAGATGGGTGGCTGTTGGGGAGCAGCCGGTCGCCCGGAAGACAGAGTCAGCGTAGTGGCAGGGCTGCGCCAGGCTCTACCGGGTACCGAGATTGTGCATGCGCCTGGAGTCCGGTTTTCCGGTGAAGACGAGTCCGGAATCGCCGCCGCGGTAGACCTCTGCGACGGCGCGGACGCGATTGTGTTGTGCATCGGTGAAATGGCCAGCATGAGCGGTGAGGCTGCGAGCCGCGCTTTTCCCGAAGTTCCGGCAACCCAGCGCGTACTTGCCGAGGCGGTGTTCGAGCGGGCTCGGGCCAAAGGGCTGCGCGTAGTCGTAGTACTTTTCTCGGGTCGTCCGCTCGTCATTCCCTGGCTCGCCGAGCAGGCAGACGCGCTGCTGGCGGCGTGGTTCCTGGGAAACGAGGCCGGCAACGCCATTGCCGATGTTGTGTTGGGACACACCTCCCCAAGTGGGCGTACACCAATGAGCTGGCCACGCGCAATTGGACAGATACCGCTGTTTTACGCCGAGCGGCCGGGCGGCCGGCCTTACAACCCAAAGGATCACTTCACCAGCAAATACATGGATGTGCCCAATGAGCCGCTCTACCCCTTCGGCCATGGCCTGACCTACGGGCACTTTACTTTCGCAAACCTCACGGTGACACCTGATCGGGTTGCGGAGAAGGACACGATCGAAGCCCGCGTCGAAGTGACCAACCAAGGTGCGCACGCCGCCGAGGAGACGGTGTTTTTGTTTACTCACGACAAGATAGCAACGGTCACCCGGCCGGTGCTGGAGTTGAAGGGAGTTGGAAAAGTCACCTTGCGCCCGGGGGAAACGCAGACCGTCCGCATTGCAGTGCCCGCCTCGGAGCTGCGCTTCCCGGGACGTGACCTCACTCCCGTGTTCGAGCCTGGCGAAGTGGAGATCCTGGTGGGTCCAGGCGCCGACCGTTCACAGCTTCTCGTCCAGACACTCGTTCTACTGGCGGCTTAGAATTTGCCGAGGGTGTTGATGAAGAAGCCGCAGCTTCCATTGCCGGCTCGGCGCGCGCGCGGATGCATTATGGAAAATCGTGCGCGCAAGTGCGGGACCATAGTCCCGCCATTCTCTTACTGCAACGCACAAGGCTCGTGCTGCCGCCCGCAAAAACCGCGGTGTGTCAGTAATGCGGCGGCCGTTCCTCTTCCGGCGTCCGCACCGTTTCGGGTGTTTGTGCCGCCGCGACTCGTTGCGCGAGCGCATCGAGTCGCGCACGCAACCATTGAATTTCCTGGCTCTGCCGATATACGACATCGCTCAATTCGACGTTGGCGCTCTCCAGGAACGCTATTTTCGTCTCGAGCCGCTCGATTGCGTCGCTGTTCATTTCGACAGTGTAACCGTTATCAATCGCGCGGGGGCCGTCTGCGTGCGGGCTGCGGCAATTGAAACCAAACTGGAGGTATTCCTGTATCCATGGCCAGCCGGAAACGCCATTTCAAGCCTCAACTGTGCCGTACGATGGTGAGGAAGTGCCTGTTTTTCCAGCTCCGCGGCGTATATCAAACATTGCAACCAAACTCCCGGCGTCGCTCGCAGGCGACGTGTTTACCTGCCGCGATCGGGCGACTAGAGTTCGTTCCAGACCTTTGGTCTGCTACGGGGAAAATCGTGACTACGGGTAACATCAAGACTTGGCCGCATCGACATCGATTCACTGCCGAAGAATATAACTGGATGGCCGAAATCGGCCTGCTGAACGGGGAGCCCGCCGTCGAGTTGATCGAAGGCGAAATCATCCATATGGCGCCGATGGGCACGCAGCACGGCAATGTGGTGCAAAGACTGCACACCGCGCTCAAGACCGCCCTGGCGGGCCGCGCGCTCATCAACATTCAGCGCGTGTTCCGCCTGAGCAACATCACTGAAGCGCAGCCTGATCTCATCGTTCTCAAACCCGGCCGCGACTACCATTCCGCGAAGTTTCCGACCGGCAGCGACACGCTGCTGGTGATTGAAGTCAGCGACACTACGTTCTCCTACGACCACGACATCAAGGTGCCGCTGTACGCTGGGCACGATGTGCCGGAAGTCTGGATTGTCGACCTGGAAAGCCGTTGCGTGCGTTTCTTCCGCTCGCTCGTAGACGGCAAGTACACCGACGTCCAGGTTGTGCACGAGCCGGCGATGACGACGCTCACGGACTTTCCCGATACCGACATCGATCTGTCAGGTCTGCTCATCTGATCCCTTCGGCGTGTCCGCGCTGCAGGGAACGCAGCGGCCGGCCGCACGCGAACTCGTTCGCGTGCGGCACGGCTTTGGCCTGTATGAGCTCGAGGCCTGCAGCGTGATTGCGTTGGAATCCCTTCCAGGCTGATACGCCGTTCGCGCCAGGACTGTAGGCGTCATAGGGGTATGGGTTCGGGGACGGCCAGGTTCCGGCGGCTGACTCCGACACAGGGACGTTCAGATACGCGTCGCGACTCGCGTCGTCCTTAACGTAGCGATCAAGGAAAGCCGAGATGAAATGCGCGCTGATCGCGTTGACTCTGTCCTTCCTCCAGACAGGGTCCTCAAACCAGTCCTGATCCCACAAACGAGCGCGCATCGTCTCAGGCGCGGGATTCAAACCGATGGAATGTCCGCACCCTTTGAACGTCAGAAGATAGCGGTTCGTGCCGGTGGCGTTGTCGAAGATTGCGCGCGCGCCGGTCGCGTAGTCCAGAGTGCGATCCGCGTCTCCCGCGATGATAAGGAGCGGAGTGTCGATGTTGCGCAGCCCTTCAGATCCCCACGCAGCGAGCGACCCGCCACCAGCTGGTGCCATGGCAATCACCGCGCGCAGACCTTTCTCCACCATATCGCCCCGCTTGGAGCCGCTACGCGCATACCGGACCAGCAGGCCTCCGGGCACCATTCTGGTCATCGGACTTGTTGGGTCAAGGGTTGCTCCTGCGGTGGTCAGTACGCCGTAGCCGCCCATGGAGTAACCAATCAGGGCGACTCGCGCTGGATCTACGAGGTGTTCGCGGGCAAGGATGCCTTTCAGGGTGTGTGTGACGAATGCGATGTCGAGCGGCCGACGCACGAGTAGTTGAGCAAACTTGGCTGTATCGGTGATAGGGGGATCGTCGTGGCGGATTGCGGCTACGACGTAGCCCTTCGATGCCAGATTCTCGGTCAGCCACGTCATCGCCGCCGGCGAGTTGCTGTAGCCGTGAGAGATCACCACCAACGGGTAACCCTTGCCGGCAGGTTGTGCATCTCTTACTGCTATCCCAGGCACTGTGAAGCTTGCGGGTGCAGCCGGAGGAATTGAAGGCAGACTTGCGGAGTAGATCTCGCGCTGCGCACCGGAGGAAGGCGCTGCCGGGTACCACAGATCAACGGTCAAGGGACGATTGCTCTTGGGGAAAGACCCTTTGGCTGGGTCGAACGCCAGTACGTCCTCCTGGTTGCGCTGGACCAGGGCGAGGGTTCGTACGCCGACTGCCAATTCCCCGAGGCGGGCGAGCTCGGGGGCGTCAACTCCAAATTGGCTGGGCGGTGCAGCGGCCCGCAACGGCCCGGCGCCCAACACCGCCACGGCGAGCAATAGCGCCGGTAACTTCGCCTGCAATGTCATTGTCGGGCGAATTGTAGCCGTTTTGTGAACAAATGTGCGCCTGCGCGCCCACTTAGCGGTAACGTATCGTCCCCATGACGAGTCAGGTGCTGTTGGTCATTGTTGTCATCGCGGCGGGAATTGCGATCGCCGCAGCAGTTTTCCTGCGCACGCGCAAGGGATGGCGGTGGGGAAACACCACCGCAGACAGTTCTGCTGGTGATATGCCGGATTTTCCGGGCGTAAGCAGCCCGGCCTCACTGCCGGACCATCCTCCCCATGCCGCATTTGCGCCAACGGCGTCACATCCTGATTCGCAGCCCCCTCCCGTATCGGCGAGCCCGGCGGCATCGCACGAGTCGCGACTTGAGCCCGGACCCAGGGGCGTTGCGTCAGGCGACGCATACGAGATCGAGTTCACACTCGGCGATGCATGTGCACCCGCAGCAGTAGCCATACCGACCCCCGCCCCAGCAGCGACAGCCACGACACCGGCCCGCGCGGCGACAGCGACACGCCCCCCGGGGGCGGCCGCCGTAGCCAGCGCGCCGCCGCCCGCGACACCGCAACCCCTGCAACCTCCCGAGGTATTCGCGAAGTTGTTCGATCTCGCACTAGGCAAAGCGCGTTCCGCGTCGACCGTTACTGCAGGCCACATTGATGTTGCGGCAGCCAGCGCAACAGCTCTTCAGGATACCGCCACCCAGGAGCGCTACGCCCCGCGGCGGCCAAACATGTTGCCGCGGATCCTCAGCGCCGCAAACGACGACAGTTTCTCTCGACGCGAACTGGCTGCGCTCATTGCTCGGGATCCTTCTCTTGTCGGCAATCTTCTGAAGATCGCCAACAGCTCTTACTATCGCGTGTCGGCGGAGCCGGTAGAGAGCGTGGATCGCGCGGTTGTGATGTTAGGCACCAATGGCATCCGGTCGCTCGCCACCGCAGCGCTGCTGCAACCGATCTTCCGCATCGGCGGAGCGGATTTCCCCCGCTTTCCGGAGATCGCCTGGGAGCACACCTTCCGCTCGGCGAACGCCGCCGTGCCATACAACTTCCTGATTGAGAAATCCGACCCATTCGCGGCAGAATTGCTCAGCCTCGTCATGGGCCTCGCCGAAATCGTCGTGTTTCGCGTGACGATGGATCAGTACGCGAAATACCCGCGGCTGCGCCCCGACGCGAGCGTGGTCTCAACGCTGCTCGACACTCATTCAGCAAGCGTTGCGAGGCTCATTGGAGCAAGTTGGGAGCTCTCCGAACAGACACTTTCGGGTTTGGACGGGCAAACAGTGGCCACCACGACATACCCCACCGCACTCGGACGCTCACTGTACTTCGGCCGCGTCGTGGGAGCGCTGGCGGTCCTACGCGTCAACCGCGTCGTCGATGACGAAACCGGCAAAGCTTCAATCCCCGTAACGGACATACCGGAGACGCAAATCGACCGCATGTGGACGAGGCTGACGTCGAAATCGGAGTGAGCGTCGGCGCCCAAGCCGCTCGTGCACCGGCGCAAACCAATCGCGCAAAGGTCTCGCGAGCGTGCTCACCGCGACGCGGCTACCTCAAAAATACCGCTCTCGTTGATCTGCGCGCGCCCGCTACCGCACAATTCGCGAAGTCCGCTGCCTGCCAATTCGCCGAACGGTGCTCCCAGCCGCAACCCCTGAGCCATCTGCAACGCATACTCCACATCTTTCAGCCGCAACGCGGCCGTAAAGACAACATTGCGGTCATGGTCGCCAGCCACGATGCGGCGCACATTGCGGACAACCTGCGGACTTGCCGCCTGACCCGTCGCAATCGCATCGGCCACCGTGGCTGGATCCAGCCCCGCACGCTGAGCGAGCGCCATCCCTTCGGCCGCCGATGCGATCTGGACGGCGCCGATCATGTTGATGATCAACTTGTATGCAGTACCAGCGCCGACGGCGCCGAACCTGATGATGCGATTCGAGACCGCGGCCAGCAGCGGACGAGCGCGTTCCAAATCCTCCTCCCGAGCACCGGCCAACATAGTCAACACACCACCAGCGGCGTCCGCGGGCAACCCTGTAACCGGCGAATCGATGTAGCACAATCCACGGCTGGCGACGCCAGCCGCCAGCTCCATAACCCAACCGTGGGACAGCGTCGAGCACTCAATGGCAAGAGTGCCTGGCGCCAACTCCGCCGCCAGGACCCCGTCAGCGCCCAACCAGATTGCGCGTGACGCTGCATCGTCCGACACCATGCAGAAGGCGGCATCTGCATTCGTACAAGCCTCTTTAGGGCTCCCGGCCAGCCGGGCGCCGCGTCTCACCAGAGAATCCGCCCTCGCGGCGGTCCGGTTATATACGCTCACCTGGTGACCGGCCTCGAGCAGTCGCGAAGCCATGCCGGCACCCATCTTCCCGAGTCCGATGAAAGCGACGCTCGCCATGACTCAACCTTCCGTTTTCACAATTTGTCGGGCATATCGCACACGTTGGAACTCTGTGTTTGTATGGCGATTCGTTGGATCTACGCGTGAGCTGCGGTCAGCTCACCGCTGCGGGCCCGCCGCGACCACCCTGGGTGGATCGTCGGTCAAGGTCACTAGCGCAACATATTGCGTGTCATCGAGCCGGAAGCTGATCTCGCGCTTCGGTGGGTTGCTGGTCTTGACCAGCGAACGTATGCAGGAAATGTTCTTGGCATCGAATTTCGCATACTCAACCTCGCCCGCTGTGGGCCGGCAAAGGTGGTTTGCGGCGGCGAGGATTTTCTGCGCACGTGCGTAGTGACCGGGGTTCGCGGCGCGCAGTTCAGCCAACGAAGCAGCGTCATCGAGGTGCACGACACCGCCGCCGCCAGGGGTCGTAGCCCACGCGCCCGACATGCCAACCGCCAAAGCCAAAGCAAACGCGACGCTTCTCATAATGAAGTCTCCCACTCAGACCTGAAGAATGGACCAGACCGGCCAAAGAGGGTTCCACCCCCGGCCGGCCAAACCACCTGGGCAGCCCCTACTACGCAGGTCGAACCATCGCCAACATGAACGCCGCCGACGCCACCCCCATAACCGCGGTCGCAGTCCACCCGATCACGGTCCACCGACGGGAAATCCGAAATCTCCCCATGATGGCCGTGCTCGTACTCAAGAGCATCAGCAGAGCCATGACCGGAACGGCCACGACCCCATTCAGTACCGCGGCCCATATCAATGCCTTCACCGGGTTCAGCTGAAAGACATTGGCCGCGGCGCCGAGCAACGTCGCCAGCGCGATGGCGCCATAGAAAGCCTTTGCCTGCTGAGGCTTTCGCGCCAGTCCCACTGGCCAGCCCCGCGCCTCGCCCAGTGCGTAAGCCGCCGAACCCGCGAGCACGGGTATCGATAGCAGGCCCGTGCCGATAATCCCCAGTGAGAACAGCGCAGCTGCAAGATTGCCGGCCAGAGGTCGCAGCGCCTCCGCCGCCTGGGCCGCGGTGCTTACCTCGGAGATTCCTGCCTGGTGCAGTGTCGCCGCCGAGGTCACCAATATGGCCAGCGCGACGAGATTGGAGAAACCCATCCCGACCAATGTATCCAACTCGATTCGCGCCAACGCCTGGGGCCCCGCGGCCGGATCCTCCCGTAAGGGCCGGTCGCGCGGCTCGGACTTGGCGTCCTCGACTTCCTGCGCCGCCTGCCAGAAAAACAGGTACGGACTGATGGTCGTGCCGAGTATGGCCACCACCGTGAGCCAGAACTCGCGTTTGAACGTGAAATGCGGCCAGAACAACCCCTTGGCGAGCTCCAGCCACTGAACGTGCACGACACACAACGTTGCGAAGTAGGCAAACAAGGACAGGGTCAACCACTTCAGAATAGTCACGTATCTCGAGTGGCTGCAGAAAACCTGCCCGAGCGTGCAGACCAGGCCAAACGCAACTACGTAGATCCAACCCGGTATGGCCGGCAGCATGAGCTGGCCCGACGCCGCCATCGCCCCGAGGTCCGCCCCGATGTTCAGCGTGTTGGCAACAAACAACATCGTCACCATCGTCAGCACGAGCCAGTTCGGATAGTGCTCCCGCAAGTTGCCGGCAATACCTTTCCCGGTCGTGCGCCCTATCCGCGCGCTGATGCCCTGTATGACGACCATCAGCGGATAGGTCAGCAACAGGGTCCAGGCGAGTTGGAATCCGAACTGCGCGCCCGCCTGGGAGTAGGTTGCGATACCGCTGGGATCGTCGTCAGCTGCACCGGTCACGAGACCTGGACCCAAGGCCTTCCAGATCGGCGGCTTCGCGGACTGGACTGCGGGGCTGACCTGTACTGTCGATCGGCTGGACATCTAGTGCTGCCGCTGCCGGGCGGAGTAAATGGTCTCGTGTATGAATCGCAGCTTGTCGACTACCTTGGAAGACAACACGAACGGATAGCTGTCCGCGAGGCCCAACCCGCGATTGAGGTTGTTCAACACATAGGTCAGCGGCCCCCAGTCTTCGACCATACGGTTGAAATCGTGCGCGCGTGGCGAGAGTGGGTTGGGCGGAGTGGTCATCGAGGGCTCATCCGGGCGTTTGGGCTTCAATGACAGGCCCACGGCAGCCGCCGTCTCCAGCGCATCGGTCATGTGCATGAAGTGCGCCCACGACTCGGCCCAGTCCTCCCACGGATGACAAGTCGCATAGGCGCTGATGAACCCGGCATCCCAGTTGGGCGGCGGCCCGCTCTGGTAGTGGCGCTGCAGGGCCTGCTGGTAGTCGGCCCGCTCATCTCCAAACAGCTCCCGGAAGGGCTCGAGACGTGGACTGTCCTGTATCAGGCGGTCCCAGTAGTAATGACCGATCTCATGACGAAAGTGGCCCAGCAGCGTGCGGTATTGCTCGTTCTGCAGTAGCCGCTGCTGCTCCCGGCGGACGTCGTCGGCTTCGGCAACATTGATGGTGATGAGCCCATTGTCATGGCCTGTCAGGACGCGGCCGCCATCACCGCTGGCCGAATCCTCCAGAAAGTGAAATTCGACGCCCGAGTCGCTCGGCTCCTTCTTACCCACCACCGGCAGCCCGAGGCCGAGCAGGGTGTAGACGAGGCGCCGCTTGGCCACCTCCAGTCGATACCAGGCCGTCGCGTTGCCGGGTTGGGTGAGATCGGGAATGACATGGGTCAGCCGGCAGGCGCGGCACAGGGTCTCCGGATCGCTTTGCGGCACGGCCCAATTGCACACGTTCTCGCGGTCATAGTTGGCGCACAGCCGGTATGCCTGCTCCTGGCCACCCGCTCCCTCATAGCGCCACAGGCCGTCCTCGCCCTGCTGGAGGGCGGCCATCAGATTCCGGTCAGGCAGGTAGGCGAGCGCCTTCCCGCAATTCAGACAACGCATGTTTTCAAAGAAAACCAGGTGCTGACAGTGAGTGCAGTGGAAAGTTTTCACGTATTGCTGGCCCAGGGCCATCCTCAAGGCTTAGTTCGCTACAGGCCGCAAGTCTCGCGCCTGGGCACCCGCGCCGCATGCGGGAGGCACAGGAAGGAACTGCCCACCCTCCAAACCGTTACGTTTGTTGTCGATCAATTCTGACAGGCACCGCCAGTTGGCAGCCACGGTGAGGGGGATTTCTCATGGACACGTTGACCCAGCAGCACTCGGCCGCTCATTCGAGCACCGGCGGCACCCATGAATCTGCAGTATCGGCGGTGTCATGGCCGGCGATTTTTGCCGGTGCATTCGTCGCCGCCACCGCCTCCGTAGTACTGGCGGCACTCGGGTCAGGCTTTGGCCTGGCTTCCGTGTCCGCCTGGCCGAACAGCGGAGTGTCGGCGACAACGTTTACCGTGATGACGGCGATCTGGTTGGTCGTGGTGCAATGGCTCGCATCCGGTCTGGGCGGTTATGTAGCGGGACGCCTGCGGACAAAGTGGGCCAATACACATACCCATGAAGTGTTCTTCCGTGACACGGCCCACGGTTTCATAACATGGGCAGTCGCAACGATCCTTGTAGCCGCATTCGTCGCCTCTGCAGCGGCCACGGCAGTCAGTGGTGGTGTTCACGCTGCGGCGACGGTTGCCTCTGGCGCGTCACAGGGAGCCGCTACCGCGGCGGCCCAGGGTGCTGGCACGGGCGGCAGCGCATCTCAGGGGAGCCCATCGATTGCGCCATACAACATAGACATACTGTTTCGCTCCCCGAGGTCAGATTCCAGCGCAAATACTGCTGATGCACGCGCCGAGGCGGCACGCATCCTCGCCAACGGAATCGCGGCTGGGGACGTGCCCAGTGCTGACCGAACGTACCTGGCCGAGTTGGTCGCCGCTCGCACGGGAATCTCGTTGGAGGAGGCTCAGAAGCGTGTAGACACGACAATCGCGCAAGCGAAGGCAGCGGAAGTCAAGGCACGCCAGGCCGCTGACGCCGCTCGCAAGGCAGCCTCCGAGGCTTCGATCTATACCGCGCTGTCGATGTTGGTCGGTGCGTTCATCGCGTGTATTGCGGCTGCGCTGGGCGGGCAGCGGCGAGATCTGCATGCATGACTACCCGAGCGTCACGCTCACCGGGCAGTGGTCACTCCCCAAGATCTCAGGGTGGATATCCGCAACCTGCACCTTCGCCTTCAAGGGCGCCGACACGAGAAAGTAATCGATTCTCCACCCCACGTTGCGAGCGCGCGAATTGGCGAAATTGCTCCACCACGAGTAGTGCCCGTTGCCCTGCTTGAACAGCCGGAACGTATCGACAAACCCAGCGTCCACCAGGTTCTGAAACCCCTTACGCTCCTCGTCCGTGAAGCCCTTCCTACCCCGATTCGACTTGGGATTCGCAAGATCCAGCTCCGTATGGGCTACGTTGAGATCGCCACAGAACACGACCGGCTTGCTCTTCTCGAGCTGCCGGACATACGCCAGGAAAGCCGGGTCCCAGTGCTCATGGCGTAGCGCCAGGCGGCTGAGATCGTCCTTGGCGTTCGGCGTGTACACGGTTACCACGTAAAAGTTCTTGAACTCGGCAGTGAGCACGCGACCTTCTTCCGCGCTATCCCGCTTCAATTCGTCAGCGAAGGTGTAGCGTTTAGCGAACTCGTTCGGGAAGCCGTTGATGACGGCGAGCGGCTTCTCCCTGGAGAAGATCGCGGTGCCCGAATAGCCCTTCTTGACCGCGGAATTCCAGAACTCGTGGTACCCGGGTAGATCAATCTCGATCTGGCCGCGCTCCGCCTTGGTCTCCTGGAGACACAGGACATCCGGCTTGTGCGCCTCCAGGAATGGATGAAATAGACCTTTTTTCAGGACGGCCCGAATGCCATTGACGTTCCACGAGTACAGCTTCATTTCTACCAGTGCTAACCACAAACCACGGGGACGTGGATTATCACCGATTGCGCGCGGACAAGGGGCAGCGCCGCCCTTGCTCGCACATTAGGGATCCGCGTCTCTCGGTAATTCTCGCGCCAGTTCTGTTTCCAGCTCCGACGACGCGAGCCTGCGCATGCCGGCGCGAGCCAACGCTTGATCCAGCAACCGCTCACCCATCGGCGACTCGAGCGCGATCGTTTCCAGGATCTCCATATCATCAGGTCCAGCGGGGGGCTCGTAGAAGACGTAAGCATCATCCTGATTGGCCTGTTTTGACGGCCAGCGCAACCCCGTAGCATCCGGAAGATCGGCGAGCAGTTCACCCGTAACCTTATGAGTGGCGGTGTACTTGGGGACTGTGGTGAGCATATTTAACCGGTCCCGCAGGAGCACGTCCGTGCCTACCAGCCATCTGAGAGCCAGCGGCCGAAGATCCAGAACCGCAAGCTCCCTGCGCAAGCGCAATCGCGTGAGGTGATAGCCTGCAACCGGAGGTAGCTGGACGTCGTGTGGCGGCCGAACTTGCGGAACAACATCACGCAACACCGTTTCCCATAACGCACAGTCCGAGGTTGAAGCCGCGTAGTACATGGCTCGCGGAGGATCGGCATCCTGCCCGGCAAAGCGCCCCGTGGATTGTGGATTGAAGCTGTTTGCGGCGTGCGGGTCTTTGTAGACATGCCACAATTTCACTCCAGCACTCAGCGGAGTGTAGGGATTCCCAATGGGCTGCACGCGACGGCTACCAGTTG
The DNA here is from genome assembly GCA_028293745.1 of Gammaproteobacteria bacterium. Taxonomy (GTDB): domain Bacteria; phylum Pseudomonadota; class Gammaproteobacteria; order Steroidobacterales; family Steroidobacteraceae; genus 13-2-20CM-66-19. Next base: position 13,219 of record JAQGOF010000156.1, read on the forward strand.
GTGTCGCCAGGAGTGAATGTGCCGCGCGCCGCCTCGATCACCGCTTGCGGATCGCGTTGAAAGACATCGGCAGGCCTGTTGCCATCCAGAGCTGCATGGGGTTGGAATAGCCAGAAAATCTGACGCCAGCCACTGGCATCCCTGGGCAGAGTCTCCAGCAGACTTTTTGTCTCGGGCATCAATCGCCCAGTCTTGCGGTCGAACTGAAACGACGGATGCAAGTACTCCCGCCCGCCCCAGGCTCCGAGCAACTCACCCTTGCGCCGCAGACGGCTTGCAGTGTTGTTAGCACCTGGCGCATCAGGATCACCACCTTGCTGTTGATGCACATCGCTGCCATTCAACCAATGCTCTTGCTCGAGGAGCTGCGCTCGCCGTTGTCGTGCAGCCTTGAGCCGACCCGCCGTCGCTGAATCTTCCGGTTCCACTCGGCTCGGCAGCCGGTACTCAAAGCGTTCGAGCATTGCGCGAGTCTGTACCAACAACGCACGCGGCAACTTCGCCGGGGTTCCGCCACGGTGCGGCAAGTAAAGCAGAATTGAAGCAGGCTGTTTTGAGCGAGTACCGCCAAGGAGCTGATGGTACGCACGCTCAAAACCTTTGGGTTCATATACCGCGATCACCCCGATCATGGGTTGATCGTGTATGAGCGCTGCAAAGACTTTCCGTAGCTGATCTAACGCGTGAGGGCTTTCGCGGTAAGCGTGATACTCATCTATTGCGAATACGGTAGGGACATCCGGGACCAACGGTACTTCGGCTGGATCTTCGATATAGGCCAGCCGCGGGGGGCGCGTGATCTCCACACTAATGGCATGAACGCTGTCGTGCATCGTCACAGGACAGCTCAGTGATTGATATCCATGATATCCGAAGTATACACGATATCAGCTTCACTGCGACACCGCGACCTGTAGGTCTTTGATCTGAATAGGTTCTTGGCGTGACCGAGCAACAGGCACGGGGACCGCACCTCGACGATTCCGAGGCGCGGAGTGCGTATTCACTCAGGGCCGAGCGGGACCCAGGCGAAACTCAGGATGGGCCAACGTCGGCTGCGCCCCTAATGACCGCGCCACTACTGGCTGCGCCCGGCCCGATCCAGCGCCGCAAAGTCCTCATCCGACAGCTCGATGCCAACCGCCGCCACGTTCTCCTCGAGGTGAGCGACCTTCGACGTGCCGGGGATCGGCAGCATCACCGGACTGCGCTTGAGCATCCAGGCCAGGGCGATCTGGCTGCGCGTTGCCTGGTGACGCTTCGCAACGCTGTCGAGCAGCGAACCCTCGGATGCAAGGCGGCCGGCCGCCAGCGGGAACCACGGAATGAAGCCGATCTTGTGCCGCGTGCAGTAATCCAACACCGCCTCGCTCGTGCGGTCCACGAGGTTGTAGCGGTTCTGAACCGTGACCACCTCGAAGACCTTGGAGGCCGCTTCGATGTCAGCAACCGATACCTCGCTCAGTCCCGCATAACGGATGACGCCGCTGTCCAGCAGCCGCTTGATGGCACCGAACTGCTCGTCACGCGGCACCTTTGGATCGATACGGTGCAACTGCCACAGATCAATTCGCTCGACACCCAACCGCCAGCAACTGGTGTATGCCTGTTGGATCAGGTACTCCGGGCGGCCGAGCGGCGTCCACTCATCCGGGCCCGTGCGCGCCAGTCCCGCCTTCGTAGCGACGAACATTCCCTTGTAAGGACGCAACGCTTCGCGAAGCAGTTCCTCCGCGATATTGGGCCCGTATGAATCGGCCGTATCGATGAAGTTCACTTCGAGCTGCGGCAGCCGCTTGAGAGTCCGTATGGCTTCCGCGTGATCCGCTGGCGGACCCCAGACTCCACGCCCCGGGAGGCGCATGCTGCCAAACCCGAGGCGGTTGACCTCGATGTCGGATCCAATACGGAAAGTGCCTGACTTCGCTGCAGTGAGGGCTGAGCTCATGAGGTGTATCTCGCGTTGATTCTTTTTAGCGTAGCATGCGGCTTGCCCGTCCGGCGTACCTCTTGTGGAGAGCTGCCAGTGGAACAAACAGGCACAGTCTGGCCCGAGCTTCCGTACACAGCCTGGCGCGAAACCTGTGCAACGCTGCAACTATGGACGCAGATCGTCGGCAAGATCCGCCTCGCCCAGACACCGTGGCTGAACCATAGCTGGCATGTAACCCTGTATGTCACCTCGCGAGGACTGACAACCTCGCCCATTCCACACGGCTCGCGTACCTTTGAGATCGAATTCGACTTCGTGCGGCATGCGCTCGTCATCGATGTCAGCGACGGCGCGAGCCGGAGAATTCCATTGGTGCCTCGTACGGTTGCTGACTTCCATGCCGCGGTCACGAGCGCGCTCGACGAACTGGGACTGCCTGTACCCATAAAGGATTACCCCTGTGAACTAGCGGAGGCAAAGCGCTTCAGCGAGGACCGGATCCACAGCGCATACGATCGCGAGTACGCGCAGCGCTTCTGGAAAGTGCTCGTGCAGATCGACCGGGTGTTCAAGCACTTTCGCACGGGCTTCATCGGCAAAGCCAGCCCGGTGCATTTCTTCTGGGGCAGCTTCGATCTTGCGGTCACGCGTTTTTCCGGGCGCCGGGCGCCTGCATTTACGGGCAAGGTACCGGGGTTGCATCCTGCGGTCATGCAGGAAGCCTACTCGCACGAAGTCAGCAGCGCGGGCTTCTGGCCAGGAGGCAACGGAGTCGATTACGCGGCGTTCTACTCGTACGCCTATCCAACTCCGACGCAGTTCAAGAGCTTTCCCGTGCAACCACAGGGAGCGGCCTTCAACGAGGCGCTCGGAGAATATCTGCTTCCCTACGACGCGGTCAGGGCAGCCGCGAATCCAGATGCGGCGCTGCTCGCTTTCCTGCAGAGCACCTACGAAGCCGCAGCCGAGTCAGCCAGGTGGGATCGCGCCGCGTTGGAGTGCCCGCTGGGAATACCGGGAGTGCCGCGGAAAGTCTGACGGACCCGGCGCGCGCGCCTACGAAACTGCACACATCGAGGAACGGATCAGGAACCGCATGTTGAGTGGCGCCTCGAGCGAAAAGCTCGCGCCGCGGCCGGGCACGACATCCACCGCCCAGCGTGTGTGAGCCCAGCGGCGCAGCTGCTCGCGATCCATCCAGAACTCGCAGCCCACAATCTCACCCACCTTCTCGTCCACGCTCCCGAGCTTGAATTCGCCCACCTGGAAGCACATCGGGGCACTGCCGTCACAACAGCCCCCCGACAGGTGAAACATCAGGGGACCGTGCTCCTTCTTGAGCTGTTCGATGAGTTTCCGGGCCGCATCGGTTACACCGACGCGGCCCGGATCGAACGGGATCACGTTGTCCTTGCCATCCTCGGCCATCAAAAGAATCCCAGCGCCTTGTCGCTGTAGCTGACCAGCACGTTCTTGGTCTGCTGGTAGTGGTCCAGCATCATCTTGTGCGTCTCGCGGCCGATACCCGATTTCTTATATCCCCCGAAGGCTGCATGTGCAGGATAGGCGTGGTAGCAGTTCGTCCATACCCGCCCCGCCTTGATACCGCGTCCGAAGCGATACGCCATGTTGATATCGCGAGTCCAGACACCGGAGCCCAGGCCGTACAGCGTATCGTTTGCAATCTCGAGCGCCTGCTCCGGCGTATCAAACGTGGTAACCGAGACGACCGGCCCGAAGATCTCCTCCTGGAACACACGCATCTTGTTGTGCCCCTCAAACACCGTTGGCTTGATGTAATAACCGCCCGCCATCTCGCCCGGCAGCTTGTTGGCCGAGCCTCCCGCCAACACTTTCGCACCCTCCTTGCGGCCGATATCCAGATACGACAGTATCTTCTCGAACTGATCGTTGGAGGCTTGCGCGCCGATCTGCGTGCTCATTTCGTAGGGATCACCCTGGCGAATGCTTTCCACGCGCTTGATCGCCCGCTCCATGAACTTGTCGTAGATCGACTTCTGCACCAGCGCGCGTGACGGACAGGTACACACCTCACCTTGATTGAGGGCAAACATCGCGAAACCTTCGAGGGCCTTGTCCACGAACGCGTCGTCCTCGCGCATCACGTCCGCGAAGAAAATGTTAGGCGACTTGCCACCGAGCTCCAAAGTCACCGGGATGATGTTCTCGGAAGCGTACTGCATGATGAGCCGGCCGGTCGTCGTCTCGCCCGTGAACGCGATCTTGTTGATACGCGGATTCGAGGCGAGCGGCTTGCCGGCTTCCAGGCCGAAGCCATTCACTATATTGAGCACGCCCGGCGGCAACAGGTCTTGAACGAGATCAGCCAGGACCAGGATCGACAACGGTGTCTGCTCGGCCGGCTTGAGGACTACGGCATTACCTGCGGCGAGCGCTGGAGCAAGCTTCCACGCCGCCATCAGTATCGGGAAATTCCACGGAATGATTTGACCCACGACGCCCAGTGGCTCGTGGAAGTGATAAGCGACCGTGTCATCGTCGAGCTCGCCGAGCGAACCCTCCTGTGCGCGCACACAACTTGCGAAATAGCGGAAATGATCGACTGCCAGCGGCAAGTCGGCGAGATTCGTCTCGCGGATCGGCTTGCCGTTGTCGTAAGTCTCAACGGCTGCCAGGAATGGCAGGTACTGCTCGATCCGGTCGGCGATCAAATTCAACGCACGTGCCCGTGCGGCGACGGGAGTACGGGCCCATCCATCAGCCGCGGCATGCGCGGCATCGAGCGCCCGCTCGATGTCGTCCGCCTGGGAGCGGGGAACCTGACAAATCACCTGGCCCGTGGTCGGCGATACATTGTCAAAGTAGCCACCCTTGACGGGCGCGACCCACTTGCCGCCAATGAAATTCTCATACCGCGCGCGCAACGGAATCTTCTGCTCCAGGTTCTTCAGATGCGCGCTGAACGACGCACTCTGGCGGATGGCCGCGCCTTGCTCTGAACCAACGCCCGGGGCCCGCGCCTGGATAGGACTTGGATTGCTCATCTGCGATCTCCTGCGTTCGACGTGCGCACGTCAAAGCAAAGGCCATACCAATCGGTGCAAGCCGCAATGAGGGCCGCAAGACCGTTGCTTCGTGTCATATCCGGTACATATGTCAGCCGGGACCTTGACACAGTTCCCGCGCAGCGGTTTAAAGGCAGGCGTGCTGAGGGGGGACCGATGGTTATCCGAGTCGATCGACGCACTTCATCCAAAAGCGCTTCACTGCTGCCCGCCGAGCCCGGCCCCCACGCGGATCTGGTCGTTCGCGTTGCCAGCCGCGGACTGGCAGACGACTGCATTGCCGCCGCGTTAGCGCCGACGGTCGGCATCTCGTGGCAGCGCTGCCTGAACGAATTCAAGCTCGATCCGGCCCTTGAGTATCCGCCTACCGTACTCGATGAGAGGCGCATCAAGGACCTGCAGACGGAACACGACGAGTTGGTCCAGATCGCGCGGGCGGAGATGGACTCGCTGTACGAGCAGATTTCGGGCTCGGGCTACGCACTACTGTTGGCTGACACCTCCGGTGTCATTCTGTGCGAGAAGATCGATCCGTCCCTCAGGCGGATGTTCATCCAAGCGGGTTTGATCGTCGGGGCCGAATGGAGCGAGAAACGTGAAGGGACCAACGGCATAGGCACCTGCGCAGCCGAGTCGCGTCCGATCACGATTCACCAGTCAGATCACTTCCGATCACGGCACATCGGCTTGTCCTGCTCCGCAGCGCCTATTCACGATCCGTATGGGCGCGTCATCGCAGTCCTCGATGCATCCAGTGTCAGTGCGGAAGGCAGCCGCGAAGCGCAGATGCACACCGTTGCGCTGGTGAACAGCTCGGCACGCCTCATCGAGAAGTGCTTGTTTCTGCGCCGGCACCAGGGCGATGCGATGTTGCGCTTCCACCATCGCCCCGAGTTTGTCGATTTGCTGCACGACGGCGCAATGGCGGTGTCCGCCGACGGAACCATTGTGGCCACCGACATGACCGGGCTGAGGTTGCTCGGAGCGAAAGAGCACAAGGATCTCGTCGGCCGCTCCATCGCCGATATCTTCGACACCACCTTCGATGAACTGCTGGCAACGACATCCTCCAGCCGGCGGGCGATGTGGGAGCTGCGCGACAATCTGCACGGGCGTCGTTACTTCGCCAGTCTGGTTGGCGCTGGACAACACAACAGCCGCTCACGTGTTGAGCCGACGATCTCCGCCCGGACGATTATTCGCGTGGCGGGCTTCAAGACGGACTCGATCCTGACACTCCAGGATCTCGCCGGCGACGATCCTGTGATGCTGCGCAACATGCGCAACGCTCAGCGCGTAGCAGACTGCGCCGTCTCCGTGTTGATTCGGGGCCCGACCGGATCAGGAAAGGAGGCGTTTGCAAAGGCCCTTCACCTGGCGAGCAACCGCGCCGGCCGGCCATTCGTGGCCGTGAACTGTGCCGCGATACCGGAGACGCTGATCGAGAGCGAGCTGTTCGGTTACACCGCCGGCGCCTTTACGGGGGCGCGTCGGGAGGGAATGCGTGGCCGCATCGTCCAGTCCTCGGGCGGCACACTGTTTCTGGACGAAATCGGTGACATGCCGCTGAGCCTGCAGACACGCCTGCTGCGCGTGCTGGAAGAACAGGAAGTCACCCCTCTCGGCAGCGAGAGCTCCATCAAGGTGGACCTGCGAGTCATTTGCGCTTCTCACCGAAATCTGCGGGAGCTGCTTGCGCGCGGTATGTTCCGTGAGGACCTCTACTACCGGCTGAACGGCATTACGCTCGAACTACCTGCTCTCGCGGCTCGCCGGGACAAAGAGGCCCTGATCCGCAAGTGCATTGCCAGCGAGGTCGCTATCGGCCGGGCAGCTTCCATCGAAGGCGCAGCTCTCGAGCGGTTGGCTTCTTACAATTGGCCCGGCAATGTCCGCGAGTTGCGTAACACGATCCGAACCGCGCTCGCCATCTGCGAACAGAACGTTGTCCGCCTGGGTGATCTGCCGCCGGAGATCGGGCAGCCCGGCCGGTATCTGCAAAGACCCGGCACATCGGCGGATCAGGACGTTTCGCTGGAGGGGGCCGAGCGCGAGGCATTGCTGCGGGTCATCGAGAAGAATGACTGGGTGATGAGTCACGTCGCCGCGCAGCTCGGAATCAGCCGCAACACCCTCTATCGCAAGATCAAGCGCCACCGTATCCCGCTCGCGCGCAACTGAAGAAAAACACCGGAACTTGCGGTATCGTTCTCTTTAGTTGTGAACGCACCAGGAGCGGACGATGAGCAAGGGCATGGATAAGAAGAGAGAGGCCAAGAAGAAGTCGACCAGGACGCCGGATGAGAAGCGCGCCCTGAAGCGCGAGAAGAAAGCAGCAAAGCGCTAAATCGAATGCGGGTGCCCCAGGGCGCCTGGCAGCCCTGGGGCTACGAGCACGCCCCGCCGGTTTGCCGCACTAGGGCTGCGCATTGAATGCCTCGTGGTACGAGACAACGCCGCGCGGGCGGGATGATCCGAATGAGATAGCTTGAAAGTATTCAGGCGGAACATCTGGAAAGACAAGGTTCGGATCGGGCTGGAAGCCAAAGCGGCTGTAGTAGGGAGGCTCTCCAACCACTACACAGCCAGTCGCCCCCCGCTCACGAAGGATGCGTAGAGCTTCGCTCACCAGGCGCGATCCCACCCCGCGACGCTGGTGCTCCGGGATCACTGCAATCGGACCGAGGCCGAACCAACCCGGGCTGTATGTGGCGCATTCAGAAACGCGGCAGCCGTCACAGCCTCGATTGCCGGGACATCAGCCCCGGTCTCGTTTCTGATCTGCACGCTCATCGGAGTGACTTTCCCGACCCGCCCATCGTCGAACGCTACCTAAGGCACCTGCACCTGAACAATCGCGCCCGGATGCGCCGCAGACCCGGACGCAATGACCAGGTAGCGCCGCATCGTAGATGCCTTCACCTCTACGATCTGCCGGATCGGCCCAATGGCGTTGACGATCGCGGACCCCGCCGGATTCGTCATGAACGAAGCGAGTGGCTGGAGCGCGCCCCCGCCATCTGGCTGATCCGCCAGGGCAAGTAGATACGGCTGCCTCGGCTGCAGGCCGGTCGCCGATACCTGCAGGACCTGCAGCAAACCCTGATCAAACAAAGCGACGCTGCTCGGCGCCGATGCAGAGCTTACGGCCGGCCCACCTTCCTGCGGTGGGGCCAGGGCCAGATGCGCTACCTCACCCGCGACACCGAGCGGCTGGAGGCCTTCGGCGCCACTGCCTTGTGGAACTGCATTCGGGACATAGTTGACAGCTTGCGGCGCCTGTCCGATCGGCACTTCGGCGACCACCTTGTTGGTCAGCGTATCGATTGCCGTCAGACTGTCAGCATTCTCGAGGCCGACGTAGACGCGCTTTCCGTCGCCTGACGGCCAGATGCCATGCGGCAGCTTGCCGACCGGAATGGTCGCGACCGGTGTGGCATCCGGTACCCGGAATACCTTCACCACGTTCAGGCCGCCAACCGTCACGTACGCGAACAGACCCTTGCTGTTGCGGGCAAAGTTGACGTGATTGGTGATCGGCCCGGTGTCGAGGGTCTTGAGCACGGCAAAAGGTGGGTGAGCATCGAATACCATTACCTTGCCGACATCCTTCAACGTCAGCCAGACCTGCCTGCCGTCCGGCGCTGCCGCAATGTTGGGGCAGAAAGGGCTGACCTGGGCAACGTGTCCGACGATCTGGTGGTCAGCGACCGTCACCACGACAGTCTCAGGATTGAACGACGAACAGATGTAGCCGTATTTGCCGTCCGGGGAAAATATCTGCATGCCCGGGCCACCCGGCACGACGATGCGAGTCTTCTCGGCATAGGTGCGCGGATCCAGGACGGAGATGTAATTCTCGCCACGGACAGTGACCCACACTTCGTCGCCATTCGGCGTGAAGAAGGCTTCGTGGGGAGATCGGCCCACGTACGTGATGTGTTTGATCGCGTTCGTGGCAGTGTCGATGAATGCAACCGAGTTTGAGCCGATCGACACCACGGCGAGCGTGTGATGGTCGGGCGAGAACCCCATTCCGTGGACGAGGAGCTGCCCGCGGTACAGCGGGCTGAAATTGCCGGGAGACATATCGCCGAGGCGGATGACGCCCAGCAGCGTGTTGTCAGCGGGATCAGTCACCGAGACGGTGTTGGAAAACTGTTCGGCCGCATAGACGCGGTCGCGGTGGCTGATGGGAATGTCGGGCGCAGAGTAAGCCTCGGGAGCCTGACCCGCCCACGCGGCGGCGATTCCTGAGGCCAGCAGCAGCGCGAATGACAAAACCTTCATTTCCGGGACTCCTGCCCTATTGCCAGCCGCATCGCGGCAATTTCCTGGGTCTGATCAACGATGATTTCCTGCGCGATCCGTCGCAACTGCTCGTTGTGCCCGTGGCGCAGCTCTGCCTGGGCCATCTCGATCGCGCCCTGGTGATGCGGGACCATGGTCGCGACAAAGTCCTTGTCAACATCCCCCGAGGGCTTGACGGCCATGGCTGCCATCATCTTCGACATGGCGGCTTCGTTCTCCGCCAGGAAGGCGCCCTCGTCATTAATCGCAGCGTACACCCAGGTTGAAGCGAGAATTGCCATTGTCAACGTAGTGCCCAGAATGATGACCAGCAGCGCCATCCACGGGCGCTTTCGGTAACCCCACAAATCCATTCGGCCTCCAGTTGCGGCGGTCGCACCCGACGCACTCCTATGACCGCGCGACAGTATCGTTTATTTCAGTGCCGGCCGAAGCTGTCTGCGAATGGCTACCGTCAAGCGCTGTATGACAACCTTCACGACGCAGGAAACTCCGGCAAGTCAGCAGGCGCAGAATAGTCTGTTGACAGGCTCACTGCTCGCCAGCGCAGATCGGCCGCGGCTCGAGCAGATTCGGTCTGTTCCGCGAAGTGGAGCGCATCACCACCGAGGAGCAGGTGAACCGGCGGACTGTCGTGATGCGCCAACCTCACCACGACAGCCGCGACCTTCGCGGGATCTCCGGCTTCGTGCCCGACATACTGGCGCAGCCTCTGCAGCGTGGCGCCGACACTGGGCTCGTAATCCGCCAGCATGTTGGGGATCTCGCGCCGGGCTTCCGCTCCCCAACCCGTCCGCATGCCGCCCGGCTCGAGCGCCGTTACCTTGATTCCGAGATGACTCACTTCCTTGCTCAACACTTCGGTAAAACCACCCACTGCCCATTTTGCGGCCTGATAGGCACTGAGCCCGGGCGTGCCCACGCGCCCGCCAACCGAAGAGATGTGGATGATATGCCCTGACTTCTGCTTGCGCAGGATCGGCAGAGCCGCGCGAGTCACATTGACCACACCGTAGAAGTTCGTGTCGATCTGCGAGCGGAAGTCCTCCATATCGGCCTGCTCGAAAGGCACCATGTGGCCGAATCCCGCATTGTTGACGAGCACGTCGAGCCGCCCGAAGGCATCGAGCGCAACCTTGACAGCGGCCTGTGCGGCAACCGGATCGATGACATCCAGCGCCACGGTGCGAATCTGCTCGCCATGCTGCTCGAGCAGCTCAGCCAGCTGCCGCGGATCGCGAGCCGCCGCAACCACACGGTCACCCGCGCCCAACGCAGCCTTCACGATATCGCGGCCCAGGCCACGACCACTTCCAGTAACCAGCCAGACTTTCGACATATGCCCTCCTAAGCAGGCATTCGCCGCCTGCCCCCGGTATATATGAGTGCCCACTCACTCATTCAAGGGCGACACGAAAATCGGTGGCTATTTGGGTCCCAGTGCGTTCCAGAAAGCCTCGAAGCCAGCCCGGCTGTACTGCTCGAGGCGGGGTGGGTCACGGGATATGAAGTCCATCGTCGTCTCGGCGATTGCACCCAGGAGGGATCCCACGAAAGGAGCCGGTTGCTGGCGCAGGACCTTCGAACCGACGCACCGGCTCAGGAACGCATTGAGCTCGGTAAAACCGACCATGCCCGCAGCTTTGCTCTGCTCCGTCACCCGCTCCGATACCCCCAACTGAGCCAACACTTTGCGCTTCTGGGGATGGGCAACCCCCCAGCTCACGTACCGTGTCCACGCCTGCTGGGCCGCGCTCTTCGCACTCTTTGTCGTCGCTGTGAGAGCGTCCGGCACCATGACCTCCCGCAACTCGGATTTGAGCTGAAGATACAGCTCATTGAGGAGCTCGTCCTTGTTGTTGAAGTAGGTGAACAACGTCCCCTCCGCGACCCCTGCTAGCTTGGCAATTCTCGCAGTCGGGGCGCTGACGCCATCGACTGCGATCACCTGTGTGGCAGCATTGAGGATTGCGTTGCGTTTGTCTTCACTTCGGGGTCGAGCCATGGAGCTACACTTCGATTTTCCGCGCGATTTCCACGACGTTGCGCGGCGGTAGATTGAACCGGTCCACCACCTTCACCGAGTTACGGTACATAAACGCGAATAGCGGAAGCCGCCAGTGTGAAAGCGCTGCATGTCCACGCTTACGTACTATGAGATCACGCGCGGCGAAATACACGCCATTGTCGGTATCAATCAACGGGTCGAGATGCTTGAGGTTGGCCAAAGCCCGGCGCAAGTCCGGAATCTCCACGAAGCCGAACCGCACGGTGGCGTGCCAGATCCCGTCGGCTATGTGCTCCGCGTGACAACGCTGGTCGTCACTGACTCGGGGTATTTCTTCAAACTCGACCGTCAGCATCACCACCCGTTCGTGAAGCGAGCCCATGTGCTGGACGTGATAAATCACCAGCGGGGCTATCTTCTGCGAGGAGGATTTCGTCAGAAAAATGGCCGTTCCGGGCACGCGCGGTATCTTGCCTGCAGCCACGTCGCTCAAGACCTGCTCTGCTGCCTCATCGGCTTGCTCCAGGGCCTCGTGTACACACTCCACACCCGAACGCCACGTCGTCATGATGAAGAAGAGGCCCGCTCCGAACGTCAGCGGCAGCCAGCCCCCCTCGGCGATCTTGAGCAGATTCGCGTAGAAGAACGCGATGTCCACGACGAGAAATACGCCCGCAACTCCCAGCGATAATGCGGCAGACCAATGCCATACCCGGCGCATGGCTGCATACAGCAGGCAAGTAGTCAACAACATGGTAGTTGCCACCGCTGTTCCATACGCGCCCGCCAGCCTGTCCGAGCTCCCGAACGCCACGGCGATGGTGACCGTAGCCACCATCATCATCCAGTTGACCGCTGGAACATAGATCTGGCCGTATACCTGATCGGAGGTCTGCCGGATGTTGACGCCCGGCAGCCAGCCACGCTGCATGGCCTGCCGGGTCATGGAGAAAGAGCCGGTGATGATGGCCTGGCTCGCAATCACTGTCGCAATCGTCGCCAGGACGACGAGCGGATAGACAGCCCACGGCGGTGCAAGCTGAAAGAAAGGGTTGCCGCTGATCGTCTTCTTCTCGATCAGCAAGGCCGTCTGGCCGGCATAACTCAGCAGCAGCGCTGGCAGGACGATGAAGTACCACGAACGCCGGATCGGGCCCCGACCCAAATGCCCCATATCGGCATACAGCGCTTCCGCGCCGGTGATGCACAAGAACACGCCGCCCAACACAAGGATGCCGACGCCACGGCTATGCGCGAGAAACTCAACGGCGTGTACCGGGTTGGCAGCCACGAGCACCTGTGGGTTGCGCATTATTCCCGTCAATCCGAGCAGGCCAATCACACCGAACCAAAGCAGCATGATCGGCCCGAATGCATTTCCGATCTTCTCGGTGCCAAAGCGTTGCGCCGCAAACAAGGCGATCAGGATGAGCACTGCAATGGGCATGACTAAGGGCTTGAGGGCATCCGTTGCCACGTTGACGCCCTCCACTGCGCTCAGCACTGAAATCGCGGGCGTGATCACGCCATCCCCATATATGAGAGCCGCGCCCAGCAATCCCATTACGGTAAGAGTCCGCGCGCCCCACCGTAAACTGTTGGCCCCGACCAGCGACATCAGCGCAATGATGCCGCCGGCGCCATGATTGTCCGCGCGCATGACGAGGGCGCAATATTTCACCGAAACGGTGATGATCAGCGTCCAGAAAATGAGCGACAGAACGCCGAGGGCGCTTTCGGGAGTGAACCGCCCACCCACTGCCTGCGCGACAGTCTGCAAAGTATAAAGAGGGCTGGTCCCGAGATCCCCGTAGACGATTCCCAGCGCGGTGAGCCACAGCCAGTTGTCGTGATTGCGTTGGTCGTGACTGGCCTCGACCGTCTCGCGGGTATGCATCCCCGCTAATATACTGCCGCTGTCGAGTCATGACAGCGGCAGCGGCGAACTAATCTCAACTCCACCGGGGCAGCTCGACCCCAGGCACAGAAAGCTCAGGACTTCGGGGGGTGCGATTCACCGCTCGAGCTGATGTCCTTGGCACCCGCGGTCTCGAGGATCTCCTTGGCGAACGAGCGAGCCTTCGAGTCCTCCGTGTGCACGGAAATCAGAATATTTCCGGCCCGTACCTTTCCCTCGTACTGCCTGGCCTCGAATTCCGGGATTCCGAGCCCGACCAGTCCGCCAATGAGGCCGCCTGTGGCTCCGCCGAGCGCGGCGCCGCTCAGCGCGCCCATGATCGGGCCCGCCGCGATGAAGGGACCTACGCCCGGAATTGCAAGCGCACCGACGCCGGCCAACAGGCCCAACGCGCCGCCAACACCCAAGCCGGCTACACCTCCAGCAGTGGCGCCTTCAGGCGCCTTGGTGTGCTTCTCGTGCGCGAAGTCCCGCGTACCATCCTTGTCCGGAAGCAACACCGAGATGTCCTCGTCGGGGAATCCTGTGGTGTGCAAGCGCTCCACGATCGCGCTGGCCTGCTCGGTCGTGTTGGCAATACCATATACCGCCTGTTTCATAACATCACTCCTGGCTCTTAGACGCCGTTGACGGTGAGTTGATCGAGAACGTCCTTCCCGTGAGCGTATTGCCGCGCAAGTGCGGTGATGCGTTCCTTCTCGGCAGTGCTCGCGACCGGCCCTCGCAGGGTGACAGTGTCGCCATTCGTAACGATTTTCACGTTATGCGCCGAGGTCGACAGCGTCTTGTCACCGACGATTGCCTTGCGGATGTTCGCAGTCACCTGGATGGCATCCGCGCTGTTTGACTGGTCGGCCGGTGTAACCGCTTCCGAATGACGGTCCGTTGCGTTAGCAGCCGTGTTGTCCGCGGCGGGCGGACCGTTTGCCGGGTTGCTTGCAACCTGTGCGGCTGCACAAAGGAGAAGGGTTGCCGTCAGAACCCCCACGAAAGCTTTGCCGTTCATGCGTCCCCCAGTTCATAGCCTTGACAGGTCATGCACGAGACTAAGGAACTGCACCAAATCGCACTATCGAGCAACGGCCGTATTTTCTGTGGGTCGTGTCCTACGGCGCCGGCGCAACGCGCTATTGGTTATTTACTGGCGCGACGCGCCAGATAGTATTCCCCACATCATCCGCAACCAGCAGCGCACCGCGCCTGTCGAGCGCCACCCCCACAGGCCGCCCCAACGCATGGCCTTTTTCATCGAGGAAGCCTGTCAGAACGTCCATCGGAGCACCCGAAGGCCTCCCGTCCTGGAACGGCACGAAGAGGACTTGATAGCCGCTGCGCGGCTTGCGATTCCACGAGCCATGTTGGCCGACAAACATACCCTCGGAAAACGGACCTGACGCGCGACCCGCCTGGCCTTCATCGAACACCAGGCCCAGCGACGCTGTGTGCGGACCCAGGCCATAGTCAGGAACGAGGGCTTTCGCGACGAGGTCGGGCCGCTGTTCCTTCACCCGGTCATCGACATGGGCGCCGTAGTAGCTGTAAGGAAAGCCGTAAAATCCTCCCTCCACGAGCGCCGTCATGTAATCGGGGACGAGGTCGCTGCCAAGCTCGTCACGCTCGTTCACGACGGCCCACAGCTTTCCGGTGTCGGGTACCCACGCAAGCCCATTCGGATTGCGCAGGCCGGAGGCGTAGATCCGATGTTGTCCAGTCGTCGGATCGATCTCCCAGACGGCCGCGCGCCCCTCTTCGGCCGCCAGGCCGTTTTCGCCAGCGTTGCTGTTGGATCCCACAGTCGCGTACAGCTGCGACCCGTCCTGGCTGGCGACGAGGTTTTTCGTCCAGTGATGATTGATCGGCCCTGCCGGCAGATCGACCACCTTCACGCCGGGCCCTTCCACCCTTGTTGCTCCCTCTACGTACCTGAAACTGAGCACCGCATCCGAGTCCGCCACGTAGAACTGGTTGCCCACCAGCACCATTCCAAACGGCGAATTCAACTTGTCCGCGAACACGAAGCGCTGGCCGGCGACGCCGGCACCCTTGGAATCCCGCAGCAGCGTGATGCGGTTGGCACTGGGTACCATCGCGCCAGCCCGCTTCATGAACTGTTTCTGCGCCCAGCCGCGAATCCCCTTACCATCCTCGGGCTTGGGTGGCGCATTCGTTTCAGCAACGAGCACATCGCCGT
The DNA here is from genome assembly GCA_028293745.1 of Gammaproteobacteria bacterium. Lineage (GTDB taxonomy): Bacteria > Pseudomonadota > Gammaproteobacteria > Steroidobacterales > Steroidobacteraceae > 13-2-20CM-66-19. The sequence goes on from JAQGOF010000156.1 coordinate 28,627, forward strand.
TGGGCAGGACGTACAGCCAGCGCGGATGCGCGAGGCCCGTTGCGAATGCCGTGACCGTCAGTCCGGCGGCAGGCACCGGCTTACCGCCTGGCGGCCAGCCTTTCGCAGGCGCGACGTAGATGGTCGGCAGCAGAGACTTCTCGGGTGGCGGAATCTGCGGATTCGGACCCATTCCCGCTTCGAGGGGCAACCGCGCCCTTCCGCCGCAACCGGCCAATGCCAGCACGCTGACGGCCAAAACGCTTCTGATCGACGAGCGCAACGCGATAGACATGGAACCCGGAACAGCAATTAAGATGCCCCGGTACGCGAAACGATGTAGGGTCCGGCACAAATATCTTTTAGTGTCAAGGACTTCCGCGCCAGCCGGGCAACACTTCTTTGCAGTGTCTGGAGGTTGAAAGCCGGAAACTTCCTCCTCTATTGCGCAGTCAGTGGCAAGGACATGAACCGGAGCGCGGGTTATTTTGTGCGCGCCGTCAGATCAGGAGCCCCAACCGGGTGAGTACGTGGTAGACGAGAAAGATAACGAGACTTACGCCTCAGCGATGAGGCCGCAGTCGTTCTTCCGCAGATATCGAGTGGTACTGATTGTAGTGGTCGCCTTCGTAGTGGTGGTGATGCTCATTCTCAGACACCACAAGCAGCAGCAGGCGGCCCAGATGGAGGGCGGTCCCGGTGCTGGAGCGTCGGGTCGCGTCCGCGGCGGCGGCGGGGGCGGGGGCGGGGGGCGCGGAGGACCCAACGGGCCGGTTGCCGTGACAGTAGCGCCTGTGGCCTCCGGTGATATCGAAGTCCGGATTCCCGCCCTGGGAACCGTCACGCCGCTCGCCACCGTCACCGTGCGACCCCAGGTCAGCGGGATCCTGACAAAGATCGGCTTCGAGGAGGGCCAGCTCGTGAAGGCCGGCCAGTTCCTGGCCGAAATCGATCCTCGCCCCTACCAGGCGGCCCTCGATCAGGCCAGGGGTAACCTGCGGCGCGATCAGGCCCTGCTGACGGATGCCAGGCTCAGTTTGAAGCGCTTCGAAGAGTTGATCAAGGAAGACTCGGTTGCCCAACAGCAGCTCGACACGCAGCGTGCCCTGGTTGATCAATACAGCGGCATGATCGAATCCGACCAGGCCAACCTGCAGACCGCGCAGATCAATCTCCAGTACACCCATATCGGGTCCCCGGTGACCGGCCGAGTCGGCCTGCGCCAGGTCGATCAGGGCAACTACGTCACGCCGAGCGACACCAACGGGATAGTCGTCGTTACGCAACTTCAGCCCATCTCGGCAATTTTTGCCGTACCGGAAGACAACGTGAGCATTCTGATGCAACGAATGCAGCAGGGTGCCACGCTGACTGCCGAGGCCTACGACCGTGCTAACAGCACCAAGCTCGCGGACGGGCAGGTCAAGAACCTCGACAACCAGATCGACACGACCACCGGCACGATCAAGTTGCGAGCGTTGTTCGACAACAAGGACGCCCGCCTGTTCGCCAATCAGTTCGTCAACATTCAACTCGTCGTGAACGTATTGCGCGGCCAGACTGTGATGCCCGGGGCTGCCGTGCATCGCGGCGCGCCGGACGGCGTCGCCGGTACCTTCGTGTACCTCGTGGACCCTGCCGAGAGCAAGGTCTCGGTGCGCCCGGTCTCACTGGGAGTCAGCGACGGCGAGCGGGTCGCCGTGGTCAAGGGGGTCGCGCCCGGCGATCTCGTCGTCACCGAAGGTGGCGACCGGCTCAGGGACGGTGCGCCAGTGCTGCTGCCGGCCAACACACCACAACATCCGCAGCAGGCGGGGCTGCCTCGCAAGCAGGATGGATTCAAAGGCCAGCGCCGCAATCGAGCCCAACAGCGCCAGGATCAATAACTGCCGAACGCATGAACCCGTCGCGCATCTTCATACTGCGGCCGGTCGCCACTACGTTGTTGATGGTTGCGATCCTCGTAGTGGGCCTGATCGCCTATCTGCAGTTGCCACTGTCAGCACTGCCCGAGGTCGCTTATCCCACCATCCAGGTGCAGACGTTCTACCCGGGCGCCAGTCCCGAGGTGGTCACGTCGGCCATCACGGCGCCGCTGGAAAAGCAGCTCGGCCAGATGCCCGGCCTGAACCAGATGTCCTCGACGAGCTCGGCCGGCGCTTCCGTGATCACTCTGCAGTTCAACCTGTCTCTGCCGATAGATGTTGCCGAGCAGGAAGTGCAGGCGGCGATCAGCGCCGCGCAGAACCTGCTGCCGCAGGATCTGCCTGCCCCGCCGATCTATGCCAAGGTCAATCCGGCCGATGCACCGGTCCTCACCTTAGGGATCACTTCCACGGTGATGCCATTGACCGAGGTGCAGGACCTGGCGGACACCCGCATCGCGCAGAAGATCTCGCAGCTCAAAGGCGTTGGCGTGGTCAGTATCAGCGGCGGCCAGCGGCCCGCCGTGAGAGTCGTCGTCAACCCGCGCGCACTGGCCGCATACGGCCTCAACCTTGATGACCTGCGAACGACGATCAACGTCGCCAACCAGAATGGCCCCAAGGGCACCTTGGACGGCCCCGCTCGCGCCTACACGATCAACACCAACGATCAGATCAAGAGCGCAGACGAATACGGAAGCATCATCGTTGCCTATCGCAATGGCTCGCCCGTGCGCCTGCAGGACGTAGCCACACTGGTCTCCGGCGCCGAGAACACGAAACTCGGCGGTTGGATGGACCGCGCCCCCGCACTGATCCTCAACGTCCAGCGTCAGCCGGGTGCCAACGTCGTGGACGTAGTCGATCGAATCCACAGCCTGTTGCCCACGATCAAGGCTTCTCTGCCGCAAGGGGTGGACGTCGCGGTCCTGACCGACCGAACTACGACCATCCGCGCGTCCATCCGTGACGTGCAATTCGAAATGACGCTGGCGGTCATCCTGGTCGTACTCGTCATCTACCTGTTCCTGCGCAACGTGCGCGCCACCCTCATTCCGAGTCTGTCGGTGCCGCTGTCGCTGATCGGCACATTCGCCATCATGTACCTGGCGAATTTCAGCCTGAACAATCTGTCACTGATGGCACTGACGATCGCGACCGGCTTCGTGGTCGACGATGCCATCGTGATGATCGAAAACATTGCGCGCTACATCGAGCAAGGCGAACGCCCGCTGGAAGCGGCGCTGAAGGGCGCCGGCCAGATCGGCTTCACCATCATCTCTCTGACCGTTTCACTGATCGCAGTGTTGATCCCGCTACTGTTCATGCAGGATGTAGTGGGACGGTTGTTTCGCGAGTTCGCCGTGACCCTGGCGGTCACCATCCTGATCTCGGCGGTCGTCTCCCTGACCCTCGTCCCCATGATGTGCGCGAACCTGCTCAAGCACCGCCCGCAGACGCAGGAGCATCCGCAAGAATCGGATTGGTTCGCGAAACTCGTCGCCTGGTATGGCCGCAAGCTAACCTGGGTGCTCGATCATCAGCGCCTGACGCTGGGGGTCGCGTTGGCGACACTGGTGGTCACCGCCGCCCTGTACGTGTTGATTCCGAAGGGTTTCTTTCCGGACCAGGATACGGGACTCATCCAAGGCGTGTCCGATGCGACCGAAGGGATCTCCTACGCCGCGATGGCAGAGCGCCAGCAAGCGCTCGCGGCTGCGATTCTCAAGGATCCGGACGTCGCCAGCCTGTCCTCGTTCATCGGCATCGATGGCAACAATGTCACCCTGAACAGCGGCCGGTTCCTCATCAACCTCAAACCTCGCGATTCCAGGTCGCTGACGGCAACGCAGGTCATCCGCCGGCTGCGCAACGAGACGGCGAATGTCGCAGGCATCACGCTATATATGCAGCCGGTGCAGGACCTCACGCTCGACAACACGATCAGCCGGACTCAGTACAACTTCACGCTCGAAAGCGCGGATGCGACCGCCCTCTCCACCTGGACACCCAAACTCGTTTCCGTCCTGAGACAACTACCCCAACTGTCGGACGTCGTCAGCAACCAGGAAGACAACGGCCTTGCTGTCCAGGTCACCATCGATCGCGACAGTGCCGCGCGACTCGGCATCAGCGTCGGCACCGTGGATAACGCGCTCTACGATGCATTCGGTCAGCGGATCGTCTCGACCATTTTCACGCAATCCAACCAGTATCGGGTGATTCTCGAGGCAGATCCTCAGTTGTACCGTACGGTGGATTCATTGGCGTCGGTGTACGTGCCGTCGGCAGGGGGCGGACAGGTGCCCCTGTCTGCAATTGCCAAGGTCACCAGGGAGGCACGGCCACTGCTGATCAACCACCTCGCGCAGTTCCCGGCTGTGACCGTCTCTTTCAATCTCGCGCAGGGCGTCTCGCTGGGCGCAGCGGTGGATGCGATCGAGCAGGCCGAGCAGCAAGCCGGCATTCCCAGCAGCATTCATACGACATTCCAAGGCGCGGCGCTCGCGTTCAGAAGCAACCTGACCAACGAGTTGCTGCTGCTCGTCGCTGCAGTGCTCGTCATGTACATCGTACTGGGCGTGCTGTACGAGAGCTTCATACACCCGATTACGATTCTTTCGACTCTCCCATCGGCCGGCATCGGCGCCCTGCTCGCGCTGATTCTCGCGGGCGACGATCTCACCATCATCGCGCTGATCGGCATCATTCTGCTGATCGGCATCGTGAAGAAGAACGCGATCCTCATGATCGACTTCGCCATCGACGCCGAGCGCGAGCAGGGGCTGAGTCCGCGCGAGGCCATCTACCAGGCCTGCCTGTTGAGATTCCGGCCGATTCTCATGACCACGGTGGCCGCCATGTTCGGTGCCCTGCCCCTGATGTTCGGCACCGGGACGGGCTCGGAGCTGCGCCATCCCCTGGGTGTCAGCATCGTCGGCGGGCTCCTGGTCAGCCAGGTCCTGACCTTATTTACGACACCGGTCATTTACCTCGCGTTCGATCGCCTCGCGAAGCGGATGCCCAGAAGCGAAGAAGGCGGGCTGGCGGACCATCCGGCGTGAACATTTCCGCCCCCTTCATCGCCAGACCGGTCGCAACGATCTTGTTGAGCTTTGGCGTCGCCCTCTGCGGGATCGTCGCCTTTACGCTCCTTCCGGTCGCCCCCCTGCCGAAGATCGAGGCGCCGGCGATCTTCGTAACCGCCTCGCTCCCGGGCGCCAGTCCGGAGGTCATGGCCAGCTCGGTTGCAACACCCCTCGAGCGGCATCTGGGCGCGATCGCCGATGTAGATGACATGACATCGCGCAGCAGCGTGGGCAATACGAACATCCAGCTCACATTTGGCCTCGATCGCGACATCGACGGCGCCGCCCGTGACGTGCAGGCGGCAATCGTTGCATCCCATGCCGACCTGCCGTCGGCCCTCACGCGCAACCCGACGTACCGCAAGCTCAACAGTTCGTTGTTTCCGGTGCTGTCCATAGCAATGACTTCGGATGTGCTGACGCAAGGGCAGATCTACGATGCAGCCGATGCCGTGATCTCGCAGCGGGTGTCGCAGATAGAGGGCGTCGGCGGAGTCAATGTCGGTGGCGCTGCGCTGCCGGCCGTCCGCGTTGAAATCAATCCGCTTGCAGTATCGAAATATGGCATCGGCCTGCAGGATATCCGCGCCGCCATCTCCAACGCCAACGCCAACGCACCGAAGGGCGCGATCGACACCGACGATCACCTGCACTACCAGATCTACACCAATGACAACGCAAGAGACGCTGAGCCCTATCGCAAGCTCATCATAGCCAATCGCAACGGCACGACGGTTCGCCTCGGAGATGTGGCAACCGACACCGACATGCAGGACGGCGCCACCGAAAACATCCGGACGTACGGCCTGTACAACCGCAAGCCTGCCATATCGGTACAGGTATTCCAGCAACCGGGCGCCAACATCATCGACGTGGTCGATGCCGTGAAGGCCGAGTTGCCGCAGCTGCGAGCTTCGATAGATCCGAAGATCGACCTGGTCGTCACGATGGACCGCTCGCTCACCATCCGCGCCTCTCTGCGGCAGGTAGAGGAAACCCTGTTGCTGGCGATCGTCATGGTCATCCTGGTGGTCTACATGTTCCTGCAGAGCTTTCGCGCCGCCCTGATTCCTGCAGTCGTGGTGCCCATCTCGCTGATCGGCACCTTCGGCGCGATGTACCTGCTCGGCTACTCGCTGGACAATTTCTCGCTCATGGCTTTGACCATTGCCACGGGTTTCGTGGTGGACGACGCCATCGTCGTAATGGAAAACACCACGCGGCACATTGAAGAGGGCATGACCCGCATGCAGGCCGCTCTCAAGGGTGCGAGCGAAGTGGGCTTCACCGTCATTTCCATGAGTCTGTCGCTGATCGCGGTGTTCATTCCCTTCCAGCTCGCAGGCGGAATCGTCGGCAAGCTGTTCCGCGAGTTCACGGTGACCCTGTCAGTTGCCATCCTGATCTCGCTCGTGATCTCGCTGACCGCGACGCCGATGATGTGCGCACGGCTGCTGGGCCGCGATACCGGGCGCAAACCGACCCGCTTCGCCGCGGCCTTCGAGCGAAATTTCCAACGCCTGCGCGCGGGCTATGAGCGAACCCTCGGTTGGTCGCTCGATCACCGCCGATTGATGATGTTTTTTCTCCTCGCCACGGTGTGCCTGAACGTCTACCTGTACATCGTGATCCCGAAGGGATTCTTCCCTCAGCAGGATACGGGCATGATTTTCGGCGGCATCCGGGGAGACGCGGCCGCTTCGTTCCAGCTGATGAAGTCCAAGCTGCAACAGGTCGCGAGCATCCTCCAGCAGGACCCCGCGGTACAAAGTGTGACGGGTTCCGTGGGCGGCGGGGGATTCGGGCCCGGAGGCGGTGGCGGAGCGAGCGCCAACGTGAGTTTGACTCTCAAGCCGCGCTCGGAGCGCGATATTTCAGCCGACGGCGTCATCGCACGCCTGCGGCCCAAGTTGAACGCTGTCACAGGGGTCGCCACGTTTCTGCAGGCGGCGCAGGACATCGGCGGCGGCGGTGGCCGCTCGGCCAACTCGCAATACCAGTACACGCTGCTCGGCGATGATCTGAATGAGTTGCGCCAATGGTCGCACAAGCTGCAAGTCGCGCTTCAGGATGTACCCGAAGTCACCGATGTGGATACCGACTTGCAGCCTGGCGGACTCGAGGCCGATCTGATCGTCGATCGTGACGCTGCCTCCCGCCTCGGCCTCACGGCAAGTCAGATCGACAATACTCTTGGAGATGCGTTTGCCCAGGCGCAAGTCTCGACCATCTACAATCCCTTCAGTCCACAGCAATACCACGTGGTCATGGAAGTAGCGCCGGAGTTCTGGCAGAACCCCGATGTCCTGAAGCAACTCTATGTCAGCACTTCCGGTGGCTCCGTTACCGGCACACAAGCGACACAGGCCGTCGCGGGCACAACCTCGATCAAGTCCACCACTAACAACTCCAGCTCCGCCAAAACCACGGGCAGCTCTGGGAAAACCAGCACCGCGGCGAAAACCAGCGCGGCCACGAATGCGGCTGCCGTTGCGCAGGATGCCGCGCGCAACCTGGCGTCCAACTCACTTGCGAATGCCGGGCGCGGCAACACGTCCACGGGTTCTGCAGTCAGTGTGAGCAGCGAGACCATGGTGCCGTTCTCCGCCTTCAGCCACTTTGCGACCGGAACGACACCCACGACCGTGAATCACACCGGGACGCAGGCCTCGACATCGTTCTCCTACAACGTGCCCCCCGGGGTCACGCTCGCCACTGCCATGGCGGCGATCGAAAGAACCATGAATCACATTCATGTGCCCGCCACGATTCACGGCGGCAACTATGGAACGGCGCGTCTGTTCCAGCAGAATGCCAGCGCCCAGCCACTGCTGTTTCTCGCAGCGCTGCTGGCGATCTACGTAGTCCTGGGAATGCTGTACGAGAGCTACAGCCAGCCGGTCACCATCCTGTCCACACTGCCTTCGGCCGGGGTAGGGGCGCTACTGGCATTGTTGGCCACTGACATGGAATTCAGCCTGATCGCCTTCCTGGGCATCCTGCTGTTGATTGGCATCGTGAAGAAAAACGCCATCATGATGGTGGACTTTGCGCTCGAGGCCGAACGCACGCTGGGACTGGAGCCGCGGGATGCGATCGCGCGAGCCTGCTCTTTGCGATTTCGGCCGATCATGATGACCACGTTCGCGGCCATTGCAGGCGCGCTCCCGCTGGCCATTGCGTATGGTGACGGAACTGAAATGCGTCGGCCGCTCGGCATATCCATCGTTGGCGGACTCGTCGTCAGTCAATTGCTGACTCTGTACACGACACCCGTCGTCTACCTGTACATCCATCGCTGGGGACGCAAGAACAGATACAGGCAAACCCAGCTGCTGCAAGCGAGCACATGATGCATATCGTTCGAGGAGCACTCGTCGCGGCGAGCTTTACGTTACTGACCGCTTGCGCGGTGGGACCGAACTACAAGCGTCCCGTGTTCGATGCAACTGCGGCATACAAGGAACAGGACGGTTGGAAGCCCAGCGAGCCAAACGATGCTCTCGACCGGGGACCGTGGTGGGAGATCTTCAACGATGAAGTCCTGAACGCACTGGAAGCCCAGGTCAACATCTCGAACGAGAACGTGAAGGCGGCGGCGGCGGCGGTAGAAGAGTCTCGCGCGCTGGTCCGCCAGGCGCAGTCAGGTTTCTGGCCGCAGGTTTCCGCCAGCGCCAGCCGCACTCGGTCGGTCACGGGCGAAAACCAACCCATCACCGTGACGAGCGCCGGCGTTTCAGCCAATTGGGATATCGATCTGTGGGGCCAGATCCGCCGCACCACCGAGAGCGACCGCGCCTCCATGCAGGCAAGCGAGGCAGCGCTCGCCAGTGCGCGCCTGTCCGAGCAGGCCGTGCTCGCTACTGACTATTTCCTGCTACGCGCCCAGGACCAGCTGCAGATCATATTGAATGACATCGTCGCGGCTGAGCAGCAGTCGCTGAAGATCACCGAAAACAGATATCGTGTCGGGGTTGCCGCGAAGGCCGACGTCGTCACTGCACAGACTCAACTACTGTCCAGCCAGGCGCAGCAGGTCAATGCGCCCCTGCAACGCGCTATCCTCGAGCACGCCATCGCAGTTCTGATAGGACAACAGCCGGCAGATTTCTCGATCGCTCCTGCCACGATGCGAGCGGATGTGCCAACGGTACCGGCTGGATTGCCTTCCGCCTTGCTCGAGAGACGGCCCGACGTGGCCCAGGGCGAGCGCCGGGTAGCCGCCGCCAATGCCCAGATCGGAGTGGCGATTTCAGCGTTCTTTCCGAGCCTGACGATCACGGGCTCCGACGACTACCGGGGAAACACCATCAGCCATTTGATCCGGACCACGAACCGTGTGTGGGCCATCGGCCCGTCAGTTGCGCTGTCCGTGTTTGATGCAGGCCTGCGCCGCGCGCAAGTTGCCCAAGCGCGCGCCGCGTACGAGGCAAGCGTCGACAACTATCGGCAGACCGTACTCGCCAGTCTCGAGCAGGTAGAAGATGAAATCGTCACGTTGCGCGTGCTCGAACAAAGAGCGGTCATCGAAGATGCTACTGTGAAGGCGGCCAAAGAAGCGGAGACGCTGACGTTGAATCAGTACAAGGCCGGTACGGTCCCTTATAGCAGCGTCATCACCGCGCAGACGACGAGGCTCGCCAGCGAGGAGAACGCCCTGAACGTGTTGTCAGGCCGCCTGCAGGCCAGCGTGGCACTGATTCAGGCGTTGGGTGGAGGCTGGAAGGCCTCGATGTTGGATCAATGAGGGTCGCAGCTAGCGATCCGGCTCTGCGGAAGAGCCGCCCGTGTTGAGGCCGCCGGGCCCACATCATGCCGGCACCAGCCTGAGCCGCGTGATCTCCGACGGCGCGCCAAACCTGTTGGGAGGTCCCCAGTACCCCGTACCGCGGCTCACATACACCCAGAGCTTGTTCAGGCGGTGCAACCCGGCCGTGAACGGCTGCTGGAAACGCACGAACAGGTTCCAGGGCCAGAACTGTCCCCCGTGCGTGTGGCCGGACAACTGCAGATCGTAGCCCGCTGTTTCGGCCGCGGAGGCCGAGCGGGGTTGATGCGCCAGCAGGATTTTCGCGCCCGCATCGCTGGGTGCGCCCGCCAGCGCGGCTGCGGGATCGCTGCGTTGCGCCGGATTGAAATGATGGGCGCTGAAGTCGGTGACGCCGGCGACTACCAGGGGCGCGCCATCGTGGGTCACGACCGCGTGCTCGTTGAGCAGCACCTTCAGGCCCAGGCGCTTGAATTCAGCGGTCCAGGCGCTTTCGCCCGAGTAGTATTCGTGGTTGCCGGTTACAAAAAAGGCTCCATGGCGCGCACTCAGCCTGCCGAGCGGTGCCGTGTGAGGTGCGAGCTCCCGCACCGGCCCGTCGACCACATCGCCTGTCACGGCGATGAGATCCGGGTGCAAGCCATTCACTGCATCCACGATGGCGTCAACGTACTCTTTCCTGATCGCGGCGCCGACATGTACATCGCTGATCTGGGCGATGGAGAACCCATGCAGCGCACGAGGCAGGTTCCGTATCGGGACATCGACATTGACGATGCGCGCACGCCGCCGCGCGCTCGCGAATCCCACGACAGTCGCGAATACCGAGAGTGCAGCGACCGCGGTGGCGGAGGCCGTTTTCAGGATGTGTACATGCGCCGCCGACAACGCGAGAATGCCCACGAGCAGCAGCAGATCGCGCAACAGCGTAAGAACCAGGATCGAGGAAAAGAAGCCGGCCATGAACAGTCCCGGCGCTCCGAACCGGTGCGCCGGCGACCGCGGCAGGATGAACCGGACAACCAGCGCCAGCACCATCAGGCCATAGGATGCGATGAGCACGAGCGCGCCCACGGCCCGTCCGGTGGCACCGGCTCCCAGGTCCGGCAGCACGCGCCATCCTATGTAGGCGTGCAGCAGCCCCAGAAGTCCTATGAACAGCAGAAAACGGCGGTTTAATCGCATGCGAGGTTTGTAGATGGGAGCGGCAACGCCAGGTTCAAGTGCAAGAGACCCGGACAGCACGCTTTACCCGGACGGTCTTCCAGTCCCCCGCAGGTACTGGGCCATCGCCACAATCGTCCTCGCGATCAGCATGTCGGTGCTCGACAGCAGCATTGCAAATGTCGCCCTTCCCTCCATCGCCCGCGACTTTCACGCCAGCAATGCGGCCTCCATCTGGGTCATCAATGCCTACCAGGTCGCCATCCTGGCATCTCTCCTGCCGCTCGCCTCGCTGGGAGAAATCGTAGGCTACCGGCGGATCTCCCAGGCCGGGCTGATGGTCTTCACGCTGGCCTCCCTCGGCTGCGCCTTCGCGACATCCCTGCCGGTGCTGAGTGTGGCGCGGATCATTCAGGGTCTCGGCGCGGCCGGCATCATGAGTGTCAACGCCGCGTTGGTCCGCTTCACATACCCACAAAGGCTGCTGGGACGGGCGATAGGTATCAACGCGTTTGCAGTTGCCGTTTCGGCCGCGATCGGTCCGACTCTTGCCGCGGCGGTATTGGCTGTCGCGCACTGGCGCTGGCTGTTTGGAATAAACGTCCCTATCGGCCTGATCACCTTCATCATCGCCCTCAGGGCGTTGCCGGAGACCGGGACGTCGAAACGCCGTCTCAACTATGTTGGCGCGTTGCTGAATGTCGCCACCTTCGCACTGCTGATTGGCGGCCTTCAGGCCCTCGCGCACGACTCCGCCGAGCCGCTCGCCGCGCTGCAACTGGCGGCGGCCGGTTTGTTCGGATTCGCACTGGTGCGCCACGAGGTCAACCGCCCCGCCCCCATCATTCCATTCGATCTGTTGAAGATCAGGATGTTCTCGCTGTCGGTCGCGACCTCCATCGCCTCGTTCACGGCCCAGATGGCAGGGCTCGTGGCACTGCCGTTCGAGATCCAGCGTCTCGGGCGCAGCGCCGTCGAGACGGGACTGTTCATGACACCCTGGCCCGTGGCGGTGGCGATTGCCGCGCCCATCGCGGGCCGGCTCGCAGACCGCTATCCCGCCGGAATACTCGGGGGACTCGGCCTCCTGTTGCTGGCCGCCGGGCTGGCTGCGCTCGCCATGTTCCCCGCGGGGGGCTCAGCCGCCGACTTCATCTGGCGCATGGCGCTGTGCGGACTGGGGTTTGGATTTTTCCAGGCACCCAACAACCGTACGCTGTTGTCGTCCGCGCCGCGATCGCGCAGCGGGGCGGCGGGAGGCATGCTCGGCACTGCGCGATTGTTGGGTCAGTCGCTTGGAGCAGCCGGGGTTGCCATCCTGTTCAGGGCGTATCCGGGCATGGGCTCGAATGTCGTCCTGTGGGCGGCCGCCGCTGTCGCCGTCGCCGCCGCGCTGCTCAGCATGGCGCGGCTGTCCGGTAGTCCCCCGTCAGCCGCCAGTTAGGATCAAGTACCACTCGCCCGCTTCAAGCCCCGATACTCGAGCAGCGGCCCGATGTCCGGCGGGCCGCCATAGAAGTCCCGGAACATCGTCTGCGGATCGGCACTCCGGCCGCGCGACAGCACCAGCTCGCGCAGGCGATCCCCATTCTTGCGTGTCAGCCCGCCGCGAGCGTGCATCCACTGGCCGGTATCACGCGCCAACACTTCGCTCCACAGGTACGCGTAGTAGCCGGCCGAATAACCGCCCGCAAAAATGTGTGAGAAATACGTTGAGTGATACCTGGGTGGTATGGCCGGGTAGTCCACGCCGTTGTCACGGAGCGCCGCGGCTTCGAACGCCGGCACGGCAGCGGCAGTTGGAGCCTGCGCTGCGGTGATCCGGTGCCATGACTGATCCAACAGTGCGGCGGCGAGGTACTCGGTCGTCGCGTACCCCTGATCAAACTTCTGGGCGGCCAGGACTTTGGCAAGCAGCCCCTGCGGCAATGGATCGCCCGTTTGGTAGTGACGCGCGTAGTGCGCCAGTACGCCCGGCTCGCGGGCCCACATTTCGTTGTACTGCGACGGATACTCCACGAAGTCCCGCGGCAAAGCGGTCCCCGAGAGCAGCGGGTAGTGCACGTTCGAGAGCATCCCATGGATGGCATGGCCAAACTCGTGAAACAAGGTGATGACTTCTTCGAAAGTGAGCAGCGCCGGCTGTCCGGGCAGGGGCTTGGGAATGTTGGTATTGTTGGCCACGACCGGCTTCAGGCCGAAGAGCCTGGACTGGCGCACGAAGCTGTTCATCCAGGCGCCGCCCTGTTTGTTGTCGCGGGCGAAATAGTCGCCCAGGAACAGCGCGAGCGGCGTGCCATCGGCGTCGAGCACCTCGAAGACCCGCACGTCGGCGGTGTACACCGGCAGATCCGTGCGCTCCTCGAACTGCAACCCGTAGAGCTGCTGTGCGGCATGGAACACGCCATCATGCAGCACATGCTCCAACTCGAAGTAGGGCTTCACCTGCGCCTGGTCGAAATCGAAACGCGCGCGGCGCAGCTTTTCCGCATAGAAGGCCCAGTCCCACGGGCCTAAGGCAAACGGCGCCGTGTGATTCGCCGCGGCCTCGGCATCGATCAGTTGCTGCATGTCCGCGGCATCCTGCCGGGCGCGCGCGCGAGCCACGGGAACGAGCTCACTCAGCATCTGGTGCACGGCCGCCGGATTCGCAGCGGACTCGTCTTCGAGTTGGTAAGCGGCGTGATTGGGATAGCCAAGCAGCGCGGCACGCTCGGCACGCAGCCGCACGATTTCCGAAATGACTGCAGTGTTGTCAGCGCGATCCGCTTCCGCGCGTAGCCCACGCGCTGTGGAGGCCTCGTAGACCCGCTCGCGCAATGCCCGATTCTCGAGCTGTGCCAGCGCCGGCTGGTTGGTCGTGTTCTGTAATGTGATGAGCCACTTGCCTGACAGGCCCCTCGCCTTCGCAGCACTGGCCGCAGCGCCTATCTGCTGCGTCGACAATCCCTCCAGCTCCTCAGCACTGTCCACGATGACGGCACCGTTTTTCGTCGCCTTCAGTACGTTCTGCTTGAACTGCGTCGTCAACGAGGAGAGCTGTCCATTGATGTGGCGCAGACGCGTTTTGTCGGTATCCGACAAACGTGCTCCCGCACGCACGAACTCGATGTAGTAGCGCTCGAGCAGCTGCAACGACTCGCTATCCAGTTGCAAGCTGGCACGTCGCCGGTAAACGGCGTCCACACGCGCAAATAGTGCAGGGTCGAGGAAGATGGCATCCTCGTGAGCCTGCAGCTTGGGCGCAATCTCAGAGTCGATCTCCTGCATCTGCGGGTCGGTATTGGACGCATTCAGATTGAAGAACACGGCCGAAACGCGGCTCAGCATCTGCCCGGAGCGCTCCAGGGCGATCAGGGTGTTCTGAAAATCCGGCTCGGCCGGGTTCTGAACGATTTCCTGCACTTCGGCGCGCTGCTCGCGCATACCCTGCTCGAAACCCGGGCGGTAGTCCGCGTTCTGGACGCGATCGAACGGCGGCAACCGGTACGGCAGCGGGCTGGGGTGCGAGAAGGGGTTTTCGGCCATGTCGTGAGTCCTGCTATCCTTCCGTATTCGATCTTACCCGGCCCCGGCACTACCTGCCGACCCCTACCTGGAATAGCCACCTTGAGCATCAAGAAAGACTCCGTCGTCACGTTCAACTACACCCTGAAGGATGACGCGGGCGAAGTCATCGACAGCTCCGCTGACGGCGAGCCCCTCGCCTACCTGCAGGGGCATGGCAATCTCGTGCCCGGACTCGAGCGCGAGCTGGAAGGAAAGAGCGCCGGTGACAAGCTGACGGTGAAAGTCGCGCCGGCCGATGGCTATGGCGAGCACAGCAGGGAGCTCATCCAGAAGGTGCCGCGCCGCTCCCTGAAGGGGATTGCAAAGATTACTGTCGGAATGCGGCTGCATGCGCAAACCGACGAGGGCCCGCGCGCGGTGACCGTCACAGCGGTCACCGGTGACATGATAACCATTGACGGCAACCATCCGTTGGCGGGCCAGAACCTGAACTTCGACATCGAGATCGTCGATGTCCGCGATGCGACCGAGGAGGAGCTGGCGCACGGGCATGTGCATGGCCCGGGTGGACATCATTGACATACAACAGTTGATTTACAAATAACATGGAACCCAGTCTCATCACTGCCCCGGCGCTGGAAGCGGTGTTGCGCGAATTGCAGCGCCGCGAGCCGCTATTTCACCATCCTGAGCTGGGAACCACCCGGCGTGACTTCGAGGCAATGACTGCCGCGGACTTCTGGGAGATCGGTGCGTCCGGCCGCCGGTACAGCCGAGAGTACGTGCTGAGCGTGCTCGCAGACGCCCGAGCAGGGTCCGGCCCTATCGACGTATGGTCCACGACCGACTTCCACTGCCGGCAACTCGGACGAAACGTGTACCTCCTGACCTATACGCTGTTTCAAGGCGAGCGCACCACCCGTCGCTCGACCATTTGGGAGCAGACACCGGACGGCTGGCAGGCCGTATTTCACCAGGGGACCGTTGTCGAGGACTGACTGCGCTCACAGTCGGGTCTTGCCGCCGCACCTGCTCGTATACTCCCTCGAACGGGGGTGGCGGCTATGAAAATCGCGGAAGCGTTTGCAGTTCAGGACTACGGCGTGGTGGTCACTGGCGGGGCCAGCGGGCTCGGTCTTGGCTTCGCGGAGGGCCTCGCAGAGAACGGCGCGCGGGTCACGATATTGGACGTAGATGCGCAGCGTGTTGCCGAGGAGACCGAAAGCCTCCGCGGCAAGGGGCTCGATGTTCGTGGTGAAGTCCTCGACGTCACAGACCATGTAGCACTCGACAAGGCGATCGACTCGGCTGCGGCCGCCTATGGACGTTTGGACGTTGTGTTTGCGAATGCCGGTATCGACTCGGGTCCCGGTTTTCTGGGGAGCTGGGTCGGCTCGGTACGTCCCCGCCGAACCGAGGGCGCGCTCGAGAACTACACCGACGAGCGTTGGAACCGCGTCATCGACATCAATCTCAACGGTGCGTTCGCCACCCTGCGGGCCGGTGCGCGGCACATGAAGCCTCGCAAGTCGGGACGCATGATCGTGACGACGTCGCTGGCCGCGCTGCTCGTCGAGCCGGCGATCGGCTCGGCATACATGGCAGCCAAGGCGGGACTTGCGCACCTGGCACGCAGCGTCGCTTTGGAGCTCGCCGCTTACAACATCACGGTGAATTCCATAGCGCCGGGGTTTTTCATAACCAACATTGGCGGCGGTCATGCGAAGAACCCGGAAGTGCAGCGCACTCTCGCCAGGACCATCCCCATGCACCGCGTCGGATTTGCGGAAGACATCAAGGGACTGGCGTTGTTCCTCGCGTCCCCTGCATCGGCCTACATTACCGGGCAGCAGATCGTGATCGATGGAGGATGGGGGCTGGGCGCGGCGGACTGAGGCCTGATCGGCCCTGATTGGGCTACGGCGGCGCGGAATCCGGCGCGGGCTCCGTCACCCAGCTGCGCCATACCGCAACCAGCGCGGCCATCAATGCCGGACCGAGAAAGATACCGACGAGGCCGAACGACTCGACGCCGCCCAGGATTCCGAGCAGCACCCACAGAAACGGCAGCTTCGCACCTTCGCCTATGATCACAGGGCGCACGAAGTGATCGGCGATGAACAACACCACGCCGCCTGACACCAGCACGCCGATCGCGGCCCCCACGGCGTTCTGGCTGGCCAACAGCAACGCTACCGCACCGAACACCACCGGGGCGGCAAACGGAATCATGGCGAATACGCCGGTCACCGCGCCAAACAGGATTGGATGAGGCGCCCCGGCGATGGCATACACGCCGGCCATGATTGCGCCTTCGGCGACCGCGACGAGCACGATGCCGTCCACCGTCGCGCGAATTGCCTCTGCGGCGCGAGTCATCAAACCTTCTACCGTTGGTCCGAACAGCCGGCGCCCGACACGCGGAACGTCTCTCGCCAGGGAATCGCGGTTGAGATAGACGAAGTACAGTGTGAGCAGCGTGAACACGAGCGTACTCAAGCGTCTCAGGAGCTGCACGCCCAACATGCGGGTCCATTGAACCATGGCCGGCCGGGTCTGGACGGTAGCTGTAGCCACGCCCACGTGATCACGGGCATCCTCGGGTGATCCGTGGGCCGCGACAGCCGACACCTTGTCGAGCCATATGCCATTCAGCCAGTCACCCACCCACGGCAACTGGTGCAGCCACTGCGGCAGCTCCGGCGGTCCCTTGGAGGAATCGAGGAGTGTCCGGGCCAGCGAGATGGCCTCCCGCACGGCGATGATTCCGCCATACACGAGGGGGACGATCAGCACCAGTCCAACGATGGTCGTAAACGTCAACGCTGCCCACACATGGCGATGCTTGCCCCGGAAGTAGGCGAGCCAGCGGTCGTACAACTTGGACGTCCCGATCGCGAGCACGGCAGCCCAGCACAGCGCTGGCAGGAAGTGCTGCAGCATCCAGCCACCCAGCAGCATGAGCGCGCAGATCAATGCATATCGCGCGATCTTCTGGGAGACAGAGGCGTCGAACGTGTACACGCTTAATCTTTCTAAGGGGATACAGATGAGTATACAGGCGTTTATACTCGCGATGATGGTCTCGGAAACCGCCCCGGCAGCTCTTTGAACCACGCGATACCGCCTTCGGCCGCCGAACGAATTGCGTGCCCGGACTGCGGACTGGTACAGCTTCTGCCGCCGCCGGCGCACGGACAAAAGGCGGAATGCGCGCGCTGCGGCAAGGTGCTCGCGAGTTCCGCGACCGGCCGGGTCGGCGCGCCGCTTGCATTGGCCAGTGCCGCGCTGCTGTTTTTGATCCCCGCCACCGTTGCGCCTTTGATGCTGGTATCCACCTATGGAGCCTCCCGCGAGGCCTGGCTGCCATCGAGCGCCAGTGCGCTGTGGCGCGACGGCTTTCCTTCGCTCGGCCTGCTGGTTGCCGCCTTCAGCATTGCTTTGCCGTACGTCTACCTGGGCCTTCTCATCTGGGTGTTGGGAAACCTTCATTTCGGCGGACGCCGCTCCGTCGGGCCCGCGTTCCGCTGGACGAAGCACCTGCGTCCGTGGGTGATGATCGAGGTCTACCTGGTCGGATGCTTCGTTTCCTACAGCCGCATCAAGGCGATCTCCACGGTGACCGTCGCAGTGGGCGGCTATTCGCTGGTTGCGGCAGGCCTCATATTCCTGGTCGCCCTGACACAGCTCGACGAGCGCACGGTGTGGGAAATGTTGCGCCCGGGGAGCGTTGCCAGGAATGATTTGCAGGGCATCGCGCCAGCGCACGGCAGATCAATGAGCTGCACGATCTGCGATCTCATCGTCGGCCAGGCTGCAGCGGGCCAACATTGTCCACGGTGCGGAGCAACGCTTCGCCTGCGCAAGGCACGCTCCACTCAACGCACATTGGCGTTCGTCCTGGCCGGTTACCTGCTATATATTCCCGCCAATACGCTGCCCGTTCTCACCACGGTTCAGTTTGGCCGCGAAGAACATAACACCATCCTGAGCGGTGTCTTCGAGCTGATCCGCAACGATCTGTGGCCACTGGCGATCATCGTATTCACCGCCAGCATCGTGCTGCCCCTCATCAAGCTCTTCGGGCTCACGTGGATGCTGGCCGCCACCCGTCTCGGATCAGACCGCTTCCTGGTGGCGCGAACCCGCCTGTACCGGTCCATCGATGCCATCGGCCGCTGGTCCAACATCGATATCTTCTCCGTCTCGGTGCTGGTGGCCCTCCTGCAGTTCGGCTCACTGACTGCGGTGCATGCGGGCGGCGGCCTCGTCGCCTTTGCGGCGGTTGTGATCATCACGATGCTCGCTACCGTCGTATTTGATCCCCGGCTGATGTGGGACGCGAGCGCGCGCTCGCGCGCCTTGGCGAAGCGGTAATGACCGAGACTCCTGAAAAAGGCGAGCCGCAGGAGGAGCAGCCCGAGGAACCTCGTGCGCGTGTGCGGGCGCAGCCGTTCAGCCTGGTGTGGCTGGTACCCATCGGGGCCGCTGCCTTGGTCGTGTGGCTGGCATGGCGGTCGCTCTCCGACCGGGGCCCCGCCATCACCATCTCGTTCAGGAACGTCGAAGGCCTGCAGGCCGGGCAGACGAAGGTCCAACATCGAAATGTTGATCTCGGCACTGTTGAATCACTGGAACTGACTCCGGACATGTCGCGCGTGATCGTCCATGCGAGCATGAAGCGCGACGCCAAGGATCATCTGACCGACACCACGCGCTTTGCGATCATTGCTCCGCGCGTCGGCGTCGGCGGGATCTCCGGTCTTTCGACGATCGTCTCCGGCACCTACATTGAGATGTATCCGGGCAAAGACGGCGCGCCAAAGCGGGATTTCATAGGGCTGGACGAGCCTCCTGCCCTGCCGCCCGACACGCCTGGCCGCTCGTTCACATTGTTGACCAACGACCTCGGCTCCCTGACTCGCGGCTCTCCCATCTCGTACCGCGGAGTCAACATCGGTGAGGTCGAGGACTATAAGCTGCGGCCGGGGAACCAGGGCGTGACTGTGACCGCCTTCATCCGTTCTCCCCATGAAGGTCTCGTGCATCCCGAAACGCGTTTCTGGAACGCCGGTGGAGTCGATCTGACCCTGGGATCGGAGGGACTGCGCATCAGGGCAAACTCCTGGGAGCAACTGCTGGCGGGCGGTATCGCGTTCGAGACGCCCGACGACGTGTTGTCAAAGCCTCCAAGCGCTGCAGGCAGTGTATTCGGTCTGTACGACAACCGTCGTGCGGCGGAACGGGCGCCGCTCGGAGCGACGCTGGTTTACGTCGCCGATTTCGAGGGCAACCAACGGGGCCTCGATGCCGGTACGGCTGTTGAGCTTCAAGGTATCGAAGTGGGTGAGGTCACGGAATCCCATCTGCGATACGACGATCGCCATCACACGCTGGTTACCCGTGCGACGTTCTACGTCGATCCGGAGCGCGTGCGCATAATGAACATGCCGCGGCCGGCGGACTCTGACCAGCAGGAAGCGGTGCGGCAGTGGGTTGAGAAACTCGTCGGCGACGGTTTGCGTGCGCAGGTGTCCTCGGCGAGCTTCCTCACCGGCATGAAGCTCATCGGGCTCGAAATGGATCCAAGCGCGCCGCGCGCGCACCTCGAGCACGAAGGTGACTCCGTAAAGATGCCGAGCACCTCCTCGGGCGATCTCACAGCCGTGCTGCAGAACCTGCAGAGCGTGCTCAAGAACATCGATCGGGCCACTTCGGGCCCGCAGCTTGGCCATGCGCTGCAATCGCTGGATGACACGCTTACGCGCCTGGACAAGGTCACACACGACATCGAGCCTGACATCAAATCCCTCATCAAGAGCCTGCGCGATACGGCGGACTCGGCCCAGAGCACCCTGAACACGGTTCAGGGGCTGATGGGCACCACCGCACCGACTGGTACTGACCTGCCCCGCCTGATGCGCGAGCTGACACAAGCGGCGCGTTCGGTGCGGGGGCTGGCCGACTATCTCGACCGGCATCCGGAGGCCCTGCTTCGCGGGCGTAAGGGAGATGACAAGTGAGGCAACTTGCGTGTTCCGCAGCTTTGGCGGTGACTGCCGCTTTGGCAGCAGTGATGGCGGGATGTGCCTCGAGCCCGCCCATGCACTACTACACTCTGAGTGAAATTCCTGCCACCGCCCGACTCACTGCTGCCGGCGATACAGTGCCTGTCCGCCTCGACCGGGTGACGATCCCAACAGAGCTCGACCGCTCGCAACTCGTCCGCCGGATCGATGCGACACGCCTGCAGATCGTTGACGGGGACCGCTGGGCAGCGCCCCTGGACGACACGATCCGCCGCGTTCTGTCCGGTGACCTTGCGGCCCGACTGCCTCCCAACATGGTTGCCAATCCCAACGAGCCCTCGATTGGCGAGAAACGCCAGTTGCTCTCGGTGGACATCGCGGAGTTCTATGGCGACGCGGCGTGCGCGGTAACGTTGCGCGCGGCCTGGATACTCAAGCAACCCGACTCGCAGAGCTCACGGGGTAATGAGGAGGCCAGGATTCCAGCGGGCGGTGACTGCTCCGGTACGGGCACACTGCCCGCCGCCATGAGCCAGGCACTGGCCCAACTCAGCGACCGGATCGCAGCGGCTATCGTCCATCCGTTGGCCCAGCCACAGGGTCCGCCCGGTCAGTAAGACGCAGCTCACTGCTCGCCGCCGGCGGCCAGGCGACTGAATACGCTCTGCATTACGTTGACACGTGCGACATACACACGCACTTCGTGGTCCCCGCATCTTTGTCCCTCATTGAGCCGGAAATGATGGCGCGCAAAGAGGTCGCCGGCACCTGCTCCACATAGATGGATCACCGCTGCGAGCTCCCTTTTCTGCCTGGATGTTGCGCCTGACAGATTGTACCGCTCCAACGTATGTACGACGGCACGATCGAGGTACGCGGACGTGAGCTCGATGGCGTGATTGGGAATAACTCGTATATAGAGGTTGTTGAACCAGCACGAGCTCAAGTCCGGACCGGCTTCGATAACCACGTGATCACGGATGCAATACCGCTTTGCTTCGGCGAAGGTGCCATCGGTGATCTGATACATACCAACGGCACTCGAGGCCGGCCGATAGACTGCAAACGGATGCAGCGTCCATGACCAGCGCCAGTACGTGCGAGCGACCGGATTGCCGGAGCCCTCAACCTGCGCCAGGGCGGCGAGCAGCTCCGGTGTCATGATGCTGGTTGAATACTTCTCGAAGGCCGCCTGGTACTCGCGCCATGTCTCCAGTGGCGTCTTGTACAACGTGCCGCTGACGGGAAAGAACAGCTCAGAGGGCTTGCGGATGACCTGGTAGATCCAGTTGATCGTCAGCGATACCGTCGCAGCGATGAGCAGGCAGACAATGATCTGCGCGCTTCGCGGGGCGCGGTCGAACGCCCGCCACCAACGTCGCCGCAGGCCTGCGCTCGGCCAAAGGCGCCACTTCCGTCCACCGAACGATAGCCGCAAGCGGCGCTTGCGCCCACGCGGGCTTTTGCTTCTTCGGCCGCCTATGGCTGCCTGCGCCCCAGGTAGTATCCAACACCCAACAGTCCGAACCAGAACGGCGCGACATACAGCGCCACACGGGTATCGGCATCCAGTGCAAACATGGCCGCGACAATCAGCAGAAAAATGATGACCGCCCAATTGGCAAACGGCCAGGCCGGCATCTTGTAGCTCACCGCGCGCACCCGCCCCTCCTGCGCGGCCTGGCGATATTTCGAATGAGAATACATGATGATGATCCAGGTCCAGAGCGTGCCGATGAGCGAGATACTGGTCACCCAGGTGAATACTTCCTTGGGCACCATATAGTTGAGAATCACTCCGATGAGCATGACCGCAGCGGAAGCATGCACGCCCACCGCCGGGACATGGCGCTTGCTCAACCTGCCGAAGGCCTTGGGAGCCTGCCCGTTCAAGGCGAGTGCATAGAGCATGCGGCCGGTACTGAAGATTCCGCCGTTGCAGGAAGATGCCGCCGCCGTAATGACCACGACATTGATGATGTTGGCAGCGCCTGGAATCCCCATCTTGTCGAACATCAGGACGAACGGACTCATGTTGGGGTCGAGCTGGTCCCACGGGATCAGCGACATGATGATGACGAGTGCGCCGATGTAGAAGATGAGAATCCTGAAAATGATGCTGTTGGTTGCGCGTGGCAGTACGACCTCGGGATTCTCGGCCTCACCGGCCGTAACACCGATGAGCTCCACGCCCTGGTAGGCAAACATTACGATCTGCAGCGTGAGCAACACCCCGAGCAGGCCGAAGGGCATGAACCCGTGGTGACTCCAGAGGTTCGAGAAACTCGCCGTCGGCCCAAGGGCGCCGAGCTTGAAGAAGATGACCGCAAGACCCGCGAGGATCAAGGCGACGATGGTGATGACCTTCAACAGCGCGAACCAGAATTCCAACTCCCCGTAGATCCGCACGGCCAGAGTGTTCGTGCCGTAGAGAATGGCCAGTGCGCACAGCCCTGGCAGCCATTGCGGCACATCCGGCAGCCAGAAATGTACGTAGATGCCGATCGCGGTCAATTCGGCCATCGCCGTGACGACCCACATGAACCAGTACGACCAGCCGGTCACGAAGCCGGCGAACGGCCCCACGAACTCCTCGGCGTAGCTGGCGAACGAACCGGCCACAGGGCGATAGGTGAGCAGCTCGCCGAGCGCCCGCATGATGAAGAAGATGGCGACGCCCCCGATCGCATAGCTCAGCAACAAGCCGGGGCCCGCTTTGTGAATGGCTCCCGCCGAGCCCAGAAAGAGCCCGACACCAATGGTGCCCCCGAGGGCGATCAGCTGAATGTGGCGGCTTTTGAGGCTGCGCGTGAGCGCGCCTTCGTCCGCAACTGCTTGGGAATTTGTCATTCACTCACTCTCCACTATGAGCCTCGGAAGCGCGAAGTCTAAGTCATAGCGCCGGGTCGGTCTTCAACATTTACTGGACCAAAGTCTCGTCTCGTTCGGACAGTGGAATGGGTCGCGCGCGCGCATCATGCAAACACGGTACGCTCCCCCGCCTCGCGGATAGTGACGAGAGAGCCGATGCCCCGACGAAGGAACAGTACGGATACAGAACAGTCGGCTCTGGGCCGGCGTGGATTCCTCAAGGCAGCCACGCTCGCGGGCACCGGCGCGATTGCCAGTGCCGGCACGATCGCCCGGGCCGTTGCCAGCCCGGAAGCGACTTCATCTCAGGGAACGAAGCCAGACGGCGCGGCCGCCGCCGCAAAATCCCCACGCCATTCGGTTCAACTCACCTCGCGCGAGTCTGAACAAGGTGCACCGCCACATCTCGAGGGCCCTTCGCATACGACGTGCGGTAGCGATTTCATGGTCGACGTGATGCGCAATCTCGGCATCGACTATGTTGCAGCGATCCCCGGCAACACCTTCAAGGGCCTGCACGAGTCGATCATCAACTACGGGATGACGACGACGCCGGCGCTCGAGCACATCTCGTGCATGCACGAGGAGATCTCGGTCGCGATCTCGCATGGTTACGCCAAGATCGCCGGCAAACCGATGGCCTGCATGATGCATTCGACCGTCGGGTTGCAACATGGCTCGATGGCGATCTACAACGCGTGGGCGGACCGGGTTCCGGTATTCGCAATCGTCGGAGCGCAACTCGACGCCGCCAAGCGCCGTAGTTACGTCGACTGGGCTCATTCGGTGTTCGATGGCCCGGCGCTGGTCCGTGACTTCACCAAATTCGACGACACTCCGATTTCACTGTCGCACTTCGCCGAATCCGCGAATCGCGCTTACAAGTTCTCCATGACGCCGCCATATGGGCCGGTGTTGTTGGCTGTGGACCAGAACCTCCAGGAGGACCCCATCGGCGCGGGTGTATCGGCCGGCATTGTGAAGCGGGTGCAATCATCGCCTGCACGTGGCGATGATGCAGCTGTTTTGGAAGCCGCTCGCTGGCTGGTCGCGGCGCAAAACCCTGTAATCGTCGCGGACCGCGCGGCACGGACCGCGCAAGGCCTCGCGCTGATGATCGAGCTTGCGGAAACGCTGCAGGCCGCCGTCGTGGACATGTATGGGCGGATGAACTTCCCATGGCGGCATCCGCTGAATCAAACCCGGCAACAGGCGGAAAAAATCGCAGCTGCGGACGTGATTCTCGGCCTGGAGCTGACGGACTTCTGGGGCGTCACGAATGGAAGACTGGCGCCGGGTGCCAGGCGGATCAGCATCACCGCAGGCGACCTGTATCTGAAGGCCAACTATCAGGATTTCGAACGCTTCACACCCGTGGACCTCGCAATAGCAGCGGACGCCGAAGCGACGCTGCCATCTCTCATCGAAGCGATCCGCAAGCTCGTGACACCCGCCCGCCGCTCGGTATTCAAGAGCCGCGGCGCGCAGCTGGCGAAGGATCACCAGGACGCGCTCGGGCAATCGCGGGCCGACGCGGCGGTGGGATGGGACATCCAACCGATCACGACCGCCAGGATGTGCGCCGAGATCTACGAACAGATTCGCAACGAGGACTGGGCGCTGTGCAACGGAACGGTGTTTCAGAACTACTGGCCGCAGCAACTCTGGACTGCCACGCATCACTACCAGTATATCGGCGACTCGGGCGCATACGGTTTGGGCTACCTTCCAGGGGCAACAGTCGGCGCCGCGCTGGCGCACCGCAAACATGGCCGCCTCGCAGTTGCGATCGGCGGCGACGGTGACCTGATGTTCGCGCCCGGTGCCCTCTGGACGGCGGCACATCACAAAATCCCTCTCCTGTACGTCGTTCACAACAACCGCGCGTATCACCAGGAGGTGATGTTCGTGCAGATGATGGCCAACAAGCGCAATCGCGGTATCGACCGGGCGCACATCGGCAATGCAATTACCGACCCGAACGTTGACTTCGCCAGGTTCGCCAACGGACTGGGCGTGTATGCAGAGGGGCCGATCACGGATCCCAAGGACCTGGCGCCGGCTCTGAAGAGAGCCATCGCCGTCGTCAAGCGTGGCGAGCCTGCGCTCGTCGATGTGGTTTCACAGGGACGCTGAGGGGCCGCATATGAGAACACTCGCCGGCTGCGCGGCCTTGGCACTCTGCTTGCTGGCGGTCGCTGCCGAAACCCCTTCTGGCGATGTCGCCAACGGGAAACGCCTCTTCATGACGTACGGTTGCTATGAGTGCCACGGGACGATGGGCGCCGGTGGCGGCATCGCCGGCCCCCGGATTGCACCCAACCCGTTACCGTTTTTTGGAGTGAAGACCAAGCTGCGGACAGCCTCCGGCCGGATGCCGGTTTATTCGGAAACCGTCCTGAAGGATGCGGAAATCGCGGATATCTACGCATATCTGCAGAGTATTCCCACCGGCAAGAACGCGCACGACATCGAAATGTTGAACCGCTGACGGGACTTAAGTCTCAAATGCAGTACGACATAACCTGTACTAAAGTAGCGGAGGCCAAGGGAGGGCTCCGAGGTTGGGTATCGAAGGACGCACCGTCAGGATCGAAACGGTATCAACATTGGATGTTCCGCGGAGCGGTCGGGCCTCTTTGACCGCTAGGCACGCTCAGGCTCCATCGAGCAGCGTAAAGCACCAGGTTTACGACGATCCGTCAGTCGACGGTACGCTGGAGATTGCCGACATTGCGTGGCTCCAGGTGGCTCGCATAACGGCTGCCCGGCACAGAGTGGTCCATGAGCCGCCGGCGTCCCTTGCGCCTGCGGCCGCTGTTGTTCTGCAGATCACCGGCAAGAGCGTCATCGAACAACAGGGGCGTACTGTACGGCTCGCTCCAGGCCACTGGAGCGTGTGTGACTCGACGTTGCCCTACATTCTCACCAGCCCCGGCGCCTCGCAGCGCGATTTGTTGCTGATTCCGCACGACTGCCTGGACGACGACATCGACCTCGACGAGTTCACTATCAGGTCGTTTTCCGGCACCGCGGGCGTCGGCAGGCTCGTGTTTGGGATCGCCGGCTGGATCGTGGACGAGCTGGCTTCGATTCACTCTGAGCGGGCGGACGTCCTCGCCAAAACCATCACCCAGATCATCAATCTCGCCATTCACGAGAAGATGGGGCGCCGAAATACCGAGCCCGAGCGCGGCACCCTGGGTGACCGCATTCGCGCCTACGTCGCGGACCATCTGCGCGATCCACACCTGTCGCTCGACAGCATCGCCAAACACCTGAATTCCTCGAAGCGCAGCCTGCATCGCGCAGTCAGCACCTCCAGCAGCTCCATCCACGATCTCATCTGGCACCAGCGCCTCGACCGCTGCCGGCGCGACCTTCTCGATCCCTCCCAATCACGCCAGACCATTGCCGAGATCGCCCATTCCTGGGGCTTCAAGAACTTCACCCATTTCAGCCAGGCCTTTCGCGAGCGTTTTGGAGTTTCGGCGCGCGAAGCACGGCGCTCCGTTCTGAGTTTGAGCGACTAACGTCCATCCGACGAAGGTCGCTGAGTTTGTATCTAAAACCAT
Source organism: Gammaproteobacteria bacterium (assembly GCA_028293745.1). Classification (GTDB taxonomy): domain Bacteria; phylum Pseudomonadota; class Gammaproteobacteria; order Steroidobacterales; family Steroidobacteraceae; genus 13-2-20CM-66-19. The sequence goes on from JAQGOF010000156.1 coordinate 55,537, forward strand.
CCAACATCGACGCTCAGCTGTAGGGCTCGCGCAACAAAACACGGCCGAAGTGTCGATGAAGTCTCGGACTCTTCTGATTGGCGCTCTCACCAAAGTCTCGTGGCGCTCTCACCAAACACATAGGTTGGATTGCGGCGTAGTCTTCGCCGCGCTACGTCGTGCGTAGTGTGACGACCAGTTCGTCACTGGATCGTAAGGACAGACAAGGACTGATTCATGAAGAAGCTCATTCGGCCGGATCGCCCATCCATCGCGGTGGACGCGTTCGTAAGACGATCGCTGCGGTCCGCACGTATGCGTGCAGGCCTGCGCACCAGCGCGGTCACCGTTGGACTCGCACTGAGTGTCGGCTCAGCCGCCGCATGGAGCGCGGAAGCTGCAAGAGCTGATGACATTCAGCTTTTGGAAGAGATCATCGTCACCGCACAGTTCCGCGAGCAGGGCCTGCAATCGACGCCGGTCGCGATTACCGCGATGACTGGTGCCCAGCTCGAACAGAAAAGCCTTTCGACTGTAACAGATCTCAACGCCCTTGCTCCGAACCTCACGGCGGCCAAGGGCACCAACACAAACGGCCCCTCCGCGCAGCTCTTCATTCGTGGCGTTGGTCAGAGCGACGGCCACCCGGGGCTCGAGCCGGGCGTCGGCCTCTACGTGGACGACGTGTATCGCGGACTTCTGTTGGGTACTGATCTCGACCTGACCGATATCGACCGCGTCGAAGTACTCCGCGGCCCGCAGGGAACCCTGTCCGGCAAGAACTCCCTCGGCGGCTCGCTGAAGCTGTTCTCGAAGAAGCCCAGTGACCAGACCGATGGCTACGTGCAGGGGACCTACGGCGACTTCAACCGGATCGAGCTGCGTGCGGGCGGAAACTTCACACTGGTTCCCGACACGCTCTACGCCCGCGTCTCCGGGGCCTCGAAGCAGATCGACGGTTACATGCAGCGCATCGACTACTTCTGCACGCACCCAGGCACCAGCCCGGTGAACACACAGATCCCGGTCGTTCCCAACTGCAAGCTCGGCACCGAGGGTGGCATAGACACCCAAACCCTGCGCGTGGCTCTTCGCTGGATCGCCAGCGACAACATCGAGAACAACCTGATTGCGGATGCGACGCGCGACCGCTCCGAGGTTCCCGCCCAGAAGCTGATCGCTTCGAATAACACCCAGGTCACAGCGGGCGGCGGCCAGTTGGTTCCGGGCGGAGGCTCCCAGTACATCACGGGCGCCCGTTCCTACACCACCTATGCGACGTTCGTGCAACCGGGTTTTACAGACCCCGCGCCGTTGAACGGTAAGCCGGGGGCGGGCATTCATGGGGCCACAGCGCTCACGCCCATTGACCCGATCGATGCGTGGGGCCTGTCGGACAACCTCAGCTGGAAGATTTCGGACCAATACACGCTGACGTCCATTACCGGCTATCGCCGCTACAGCGGTACGTACTCGATCCAGGTGGGCGGCTCCCCCTTCCCCGCACAGCTGCTGAATGACACGTGGTCACATCGGCAATTCACGGAAGAAGTCCGTCTGAACGGTACCTCGTTCGACAGGTTGGACTGGACCGTGGGCGGTTATTACTACGATCAGCTCGCCTACTTCGGCGGCCTGAAGCTGCTCAATCCAGGCACGCAGACCACCAATCCGGCCACCGGCGCGGTCGCAGTCAACGAAACGATCTTTACCGGCAGCGACCCCATTCCTTCCAAGAGCAAGTCCGGATTCGTCCACGGCGTCTACCGCCTGACGGATCAGTTGAGCCTGATCGGTGGTGTTCGTTATACGAACGAAAACAAGACCTATACATTCCAGCGGCTCAATCCGTACGGGCCCGGCCCGAGCTACAACCCTGTGGGAGCGCTTGACGGCTCGAGCAAGACATACTCGGGAAGCCGTGTGGACTATCGCGCGGGCGTCGAGTATCAGTGGACCGAGAGCCTGATGACCTACGCCCAGTGGTCCACCGGATTCCGCGGCGGTGGCGTCAACCCCCGGCCGTTCATCGTGCAGCAGGAAACGACGTTCAAACAGGAGACCGAGCAGGCGAGTGAGCTCGGCTTCAAGAGCGACTTCCTGGACCACCACGTGCGCGTCAACGCGGCAGCCTTCTACAACCAGTACAACGACATCGTGCTCGTCAACACGGCGCCGATGGTCATCGGCGCCATCTCGTTCCCGAATTCGACGCCTCTCAATATCGGCAAGGCGCACATTTATGGAGCAGAGCTCGAAATCGAGGCCCGGCCGTTTGGCGGCCTGCAGATCGATGCTTCCGCCGGCTATCAGCACTTCAAGCTCACGCAGCTCAATCAGGGCGTCGGCGTTACGGTTGCGAATGTGTCGCTCAACACCAACGAGCCGTACGCTCCGGATCGTCAGGTGAATATTGGCGTTCAGTACGTGTACCAACTCGGTACGGCAGGCACTATCACGCCGCGTATTGACGGCAATTATCAGAGTAAGTTCTTCACGGACATCCAGAACCAGCCGCTGGGCCTGGTGGCCGGGCGCACGCTGATGAACTTGCGCACCACCTGGAAATCGGCTTCGCAGGACTGGGAAACGGCGGCCGGTGTTACCAACCTGACCAACAAGTTCTACTACATCAACAAGGTGTACGGCGCGCCCCCCACCGGCATCACGGAGGGCCAGCCTGGAGCCCCGCGTGAGTGGTTTGTCACCGTGAAGCGTAATTTCTAAGGCGCACAGCACTCATCGTTCCTGGAGTGCGGAGGCCCTCACTTGCCGTGAGG
>JAQGOF010000170.1 GCA_028293745.1 Gammaproteobacteria bacterium
GGATGACCTTCAGCTCCTCGAGCGCCTCCTTTTCCGTTGCAGGCAGGTTTTCGTAGGCCGCGTAGGTGCTGGCGAACTCCGTCTGGCCGCCGGTGGGCGACAGCTTGCGGGCAGTGAGCAGCGTTGCCTTGGGCAGCGGCTGGTTGATCGTCACACCATCGATGTGCCAGAAGAACGTGCCCAACACGTATTCGGGCTGGAAGTTGATCTTCTTGTCGAGGGTGATCGCGTAAACGTCTTCCTCGTCCGTAGCGCCACTGCCCGGGGCCTTGCGGGTGTAGTTGCCCCGCTTGCCGAGCTTGTCGGTAAAGGCGACCTGCTCCGCGTCAGTCAGGTTCATGCGCGGGAAGACGAGAACACCTCGATCCTCGAGCGCCTCGCGTACGGGGGCGACGGTCTGATCGTCGAGGAGATGTTGCTTGGCGATGTGGACGATGCCGCCGATGTGTGGCTTGATCGGCTCGATGCGGACTGAGCTCATATTGACCCCTCTGCGTGAGCTGACCACCGGTGGGGTGGTGCCTGGGGCGGCAGCTGCCCTGCCAGCTCCCGCAGCTACGAAAGCCACTCGACTGGCACGTGCCGCAGGTCCGCAGGCTCATCAATATCGTTGAACAGGGCGGCCACGTGGAGCGACCACTGTAAGGCATCGACCTGCTGAATGGTTCGGTGTGCGACGCTGCTCGTGCTCCAAGGGATATCGCTGAACAATCGTGGATGAAATCGGCGCAGACCGAGTAATGCGTAACCTCCATCGGCGGTGGGATGCATGACGGCATCGACCCCTTGCAGTGTCTGCGCTGCCTGCCGCAGAGCCGTAGAGTCCAGCTCCGGGCAATCGCATCCAATGAGCATCACCGCCGCATTGCGCTCGAGCCCGCTTTGCGTCGCGCGCGCGAGTCGCGCGCCGAGATCGCCTTCCCCCTGGGCGCTGATCTCAACGCCGTCCGGGATCGGTATGTCGCGCCAAGCGGAATCGCTGATCGCGGGCGTTACCCGCAGTTCCACCGGGCCGACTTGCGCACCAAGGGCACGTTCCAGCGTTGTGTCGAGCATGCGCCGTGCAAGTGCCGCGGCGCGTTCGGCCCCGAGGGCTGGAATGAGCCGGGTTTTGGCCAGCCCCGATTGCGGGGCCTTGGCAAAGATGATGATTCTGGTCTCACTCATTCGTAGAGGTTTGCAAGCACATTGGGCGGCACGCCACGCCAGTACGCCCAGCGCAATCGCCACATCAAAACAATCGTCCGCCACACGCCACGGCTTTCCCAACGACGACCGGAGGTAACCACACGGGCGCGTAGACAAGCGGGAGGCGACATGACACGCAGCCGCTTGCATAATTCAACATCTTCCATCAACGGCTGATCAGGAAATCCGCCAACCGATTCGAACGCGCTTCGGGCAACGAATATTGCTTGATCTCCCGTTGCGATTCCGCTGATTCGCGAACGCCAGTTCATGAGCACTGCGATCACTCTCAGCATCCATGGACGCCCTCGAATGTCGACATCGAAGCGGCCCCATACACAGCGGTGATCGCAGATTGCGGCTTCGATCAGCCGATCAGCACGCTCCGGTAAAATGGTGTCCACGTGCAGGAATAGAAGTACGTTTCCGCCAGCGACCCGCGCGCCCGCGTTCATTTGCCGCGCACGACCTTTCGGACTGCTCACGACGCGAGCGCCCGCTCGCGCAGCTGCTGTGAGTGTTCCATCCTCACTGCCGCCGTCCACGATGATGACCTCAACTCCACGCTCTCTAGCCGGACGCAGACACTCCAAGACTTGAGGCAGTTGCTGCTGCTCGTTGAGTACCGGAAGAACGATCGACAGCTTCATCGAACTATGTCCGCATCCACGCGTAGCGCGCCGCCGCAACTGCTGCCCTGACCGGCGGTGCAGCCATAGCAATGGTCTGCAACGATGATGGGATCTCCCTCGATGCTCCTGCGCAACAAGTCTCTCAAATGTGCTCCGTGCTGCTGGGACCGGCGCAAGCCAAGCTGCTGGTTGAAGTCACAATCGTACAGATTGCCGCGCCAATCGACGCTGATCAGATCCCGACACATGACCTGCTCGAGATTGGCCGCCGCGAAGTTCTCTTTCAGGAGTCGTACATAGTCGCTGAACTGGCCCTTGGAGATCAGCGTGCTCCCAAAACGCTGGATCGGCATATTGGCCAGGGTATAGAGGTGGTTGAATGTCACGCCGAAATGTTTGAACAACTCCCGGCGGTAGTCCTCTTCGAGGGCGGCTTGGGGCGGCGGCAACGACGGTCCGAGCGGGTTATAAACCAAATCAAGTGTCAGACCGCTCCCCGACTGCCCGTAACCCAAGGCGTTCAGCTCACGCAGCGCCGCGATGCTCTTGTCGAATACGCCGACACCGCGTTGTCGATCGACGTTTTTTGATGAATAGCATGGGAGTGAGGCAACTATATCCACCCGCTGCGTGGCCAGGAAATCCGCCAATCCTTCCTGACCTGGCTCGAGGAGAATCGTGAGATTGCAGCGGTCCATGACTTTCACGCCGAGCTGCGTCGCCGCTTTGACGAGCGTGCAAAATGCCGGGTGCAGCTCGGGTGCGCCACCTGTGATATCGAGCGCTGCGATCCTGCACTCGCGCAAAACCTGAATGACCAGCTCGCTGGTCGCCTCATCCATCATCTCGCGACGGGTGGGCCCGGCGTTGACATGACAGTGCACGCAAGTCTGGTTGCAGCGATAACCCAGATTGACCTGCAGCGTCCTCAGTGCTCGCCGCTCGAGAGAGGGAAAATCCGTGTTTTGGAGTAGCTGTAGCGTTGCGTGCATGAGCGTTCCTGGAGCGGGGAATTCTCACCGCTGCAGGATCAATATATCAACGTTCAGGGTCCTTCGCCGTAGTCATGGACTATGCCGCAGGTACACCCATCGCATCGAGCCTTGCCACTGCGACGCTTTTCCGAGCTATGCTGTGAAAACTCGTTCTGCATGCGCGTGAGGACGGTGCGCAGATATGGACCCTGGCATGGGAAACACGGCGATCGGTGTCATCGGTGGAAGTGGCCTCTACGCGATGGAGGGCCTCACGGAGACACGAGAGCAACAGATCCAGACGCCGTTCGGCGCCCCTTCCGGCCCCGTGGTTACCGGCTGCCTTGACGGCGTTCCCGTCGCGTTTCTGGCGCGGCATGGCCAGGGTCACCGTTTGATTCCAAGCGAAGTTCCTTACCGCGCCAATGTATACGCTCTCAAGGCCCTCGGCGTTCGATACCTGCTATCGGTTTCTGCTGTGGGCTCCCTGCGCGAGGATGTCGAGCCGCTCGATCTCGTGTTACCGGATCAATTCATCGATCTGACCAAACGTCGAGAGAGCACCTTCTTCGGCCAGGGTGCGGTAGCACATGTATCCATGGCCGAACCCGTGTGCGCGGCATTGAGCGATGTGCTTGCCCAGGCCTTTGCCGATTGTGCCCTCAAGGTGCGGCTGCGTCGCGGCGGCGCTTACGTATGTATCGAGGGGCCGGCATTCTCGAGCCTGGCGGAATCCAACTGGTATCGATCAATGGGGGCCACGGTGATCGGCATGACGGGCATGCCGGAAGCCAAACTCGCGCGAGAGGCCGAAATCGCCTACGCGACGTTAGCGCTGGTTACCGATTTTGATTGCTGGCATCCCCGGGAGGCACACGTCAGCGCTGACTTGGCGCTCGCAAACCTGGCCAAGAATGCTGCCAATGCTCAACGTATCATCAGGGCACTCGTGAAGCGACTGCACCGCGCTCCGCCACCCTCCGCCGCCCACAGTGCGCTATCGACAGCGCTCGTCACGCGACCCGAGCAGATGAGTGCCGAGACGCGTGCTCGCTTACAGGTGCTCATCGGAAGGCAGACAACTTGAGTCTGGCTGCTAGCATATCGCGTTTTCAAACACGACGAATCTCGGCTCGCAGGCTTGGGGGGTTCCGATGAACACGACCGTACGAGAGCGTCCACGCTGGCCTGGAAAGATGGCGAGGCTTGCGTTCTTCGTCGGCATCCTGGCCATTGTTCTGCTCGTGATCGCGGGTCCCGCCTACAGGTTGCGCCTGCTGCCGCTTATACCCGCACTGCTTGGAGCGGCAATTGGCTTTCTGTTGTTTGTCGTCACGTTCATTGTTGGAGCCATTGGTCTCCTCGCGGGAGGTAGGCAGGCGTTTGCGCGGTCGCGCGCTGCCGTCGGTGTCATTGCGCTTTCTCTGGTGATCACTATCGTTGCCGGATTCTGGATTTCCCGGGGACGGGGTGCGCCGCCCATACATGATGTGACGACAGACCTGAACGATCCGCCGGTGTTCAAAGACGCGGTGCCGCTGCGCTCGGCCTCCGGAGCTGTGAACCCGGTGGAGTACCAACGCATCCAAACCATCATGGGTAATAAGCTCAATGTGCCCGATGCGCAACGGAGTGCTTACCCGGACATTCAACCTCTCGTATTGCGGCAGCCTCCCGCGCGCACGGTTCAACTGGCACAACAGGCCGCAAAAGACATGGGTTGGGATATCTTGGCGGTCGTTCCATCAGAAGGGCGGGTCGAGGCGACCGACACGACATGGTATTTCGGTTTCAAGGACGATGTCGCGGTACGCGTCCAGCCCGATTCGACCGGCAGCCGTGTCGATGTGCGATCAGAGTCCCGTGTCGGCGGTGGCGATACCGGTACCAATGCGAGACGTGTGCGCGCTTATTTGGCGAGGCTGCATGACCTGGCAGGCAAGTAACTACGCTGCCACTGCGACTTTCACCGAGACGGTGCATGACTTCTATGGCAAACCGCGCTGATCCTTTCGAGCAAACTGACTGGTCGGAAGTATCTCAGGCCGCTGCTGATCGGTGGCGATCGCCGCAACGAGCTTGTAGAAGAAATCGTTGAACTTGGCGGCGGCTGCGAAGTCGATAGGCTGCGTCAGGTCATCCTGGGGACGGTGATAGCGAATCTGATACCACTCGCGATAGCGTCGCTCGGACTCAGTGCCGGGGTCATAACCGAAGATGAAGCTGATGGCCGGCACGTTTTTGAGGAGGAACGGGTACTGATCGGCCCGACGCAGCAGATTTCGCTCGGCTTCGACATCCGGACGGATTTCTATGTGTAAGAGTTCGGCGACTCTCCGCGCAGTGCTTCCAAGACTCGTATCTTCCAGCGCCTCGGCCGTCAGGATATTCAGAGGGAACAAAGGCCGAAGCTGATCGAGGTTTACGTTGGCAGCGAGCTGCGCAATCGGAACTGTAGTGTGCTCGACGAACCATTTCGAGCCGAGTAATCCCTTCTCTTCGCCAGTGAACGCCGCGAAAAGGATGCTGCGTTGAGGAGCCGGTAATCTGTGCGACTTGATGTCTTCAGCCATCTGTATCAACAACGCGACGTAGGCAGCGTCGTCGAGAGTACCGTTGTAGAGTCTGTCGCCACTCACCAGCGTACCGAAGCCGTAGCCGTCAAGATGTGCAGACACGACTACGTACTCTTTTCGAAGGGTTGGGTTCGTACCCGGCAAGATTGCCAGAATATTGGGCGAGCTGATGTCGCGCTCGGCAAGGTGGACATGAATCCGGAGCCGGCTCGGAATGTCGAAGTTCGACAAGGTTTGTTGGGTACCGCCGGCCTTCAGTATTGAAGTGGCGTCCTGACCCGTACCTTCGAGAAGGGAGGCAAAGGCGTCGGCGCTGATGCGCATCACACAGAAAGGGTCGGCAAATTGTTCAGCCGCCGCGGAATTGGCGCGCAAATTGACACTGCGCGCATAAGCGAAAGGCCAGCGCGGTGGCTCGATGGTGAACCACGGATCATCGACACTGATCAATCCGAGCGCGTGGCCGTCCCGCGCGTTGGCGAGTCTCGTTGCGGCACTGGGCAGATTCGCCCGTTGTGTTCCGAAGCACACGACAATCTTGCCCGCGACATCGCTCATCGCGTCCTTACCACAATACCCACGAAACGTAAGTGCGGCTTCCAGTTGAGTTGGCAGACCCGGTGCGGGTGTGAATGTTATTTGGCCGAGGAACGCGAGCGACTGCTCCGACCCGTTTGAACGCACCAAGGTGAAGTCAGTGCCTTGCGGTAAAGCGGCGACTTCGTGCATAGGCACCGCTTGAAAGTAACTGCCATTTTCTGCGGCCGGCTGCAGCCCTGCGGACTTGAAGCGGGTCGCTACGTACTCGGCCGCTCGCTGATACGCGGGCGACCCTGTATCGCGGCCTTCCATGCTGTCGCCTGAGAGAGCCTCTGTCGTGTGCCACCAGGCCATTGTGTCGGGGTCGTGTATCTCGCCGTCACGCGCATGGTGTCGTTCAGCGGACATTGCGGGAACCAAAAGTGCCGACAACAGCATCAGACAAATGACAAGTCTAGTAACGCTTTCGCACGCGGGTCTCATCCGTCTTCTCTTCAGGCCCGTACCAGGCGGTGGTGGGCATCGTACCCGAAACAGCAATAGTTGCGGATTTGCCGGCACACGGCTTCAATCGTAGCGGTCGTGAAAACGCCCATGCGCAGCAACCGGGTCAGCTAGCCGCACGACACTAGACCAGCATCAACGCCGTCATCAGCTGCATAGGCCCCGATAGGTGCGCGGGTCGAGCCCCGTGAGAGTCTGCACGCGATTCAAACGGTGGTAGATAGTATTGTTGTGAACGCCCAGTGCCCGGGCAGTGGCCAGCCCGGGCGCGATGGCGCATGAGACGATGGCGACGACCTCGTCGTCGCCCGCGCAGCTCCCGGGTGCGTCAGACATGATCCGTGAGGCTCAACGAGCGTAACGCAACGGCGTGTGGCCCGGTATTTCGGAGCGTCGCGAGCGCTCTGAAGAGCGCTTCGGGATTGGCGGGCTTGGTCAGGTGCTCATCGAAACCGGCCGTTCGGGTCCGCTCCAGGTCGGCCGGCTGCCCCATACCCGTGAGCGCGATGAGCTTCACGCTGTTGCCCCACGGCTCCATGCGTATCATTCTTGCGAGTTCCGCTCCATCGGGATGCGGCATGTTCAGATCGATGAAAGCCACCTCTGGCGGTGACCGTGTTGCAGTCTCGAATGCGGTCGATCCGTCAAAGCATGTGCGTACGGAATGCCCACGGCGCTCCAGCAATATGCCGAGACTCGTCGCCGCGTCCACATGGTCGTCAACCACCAGTACGCGCCTGGGTGCATGAGCTGGCGGACGGACGTTGGTGTCTTCAGAGCGGTGTTGAGGCGGCACTGCCAGGGGCAGCCGAATCCTGAACTCGCTGCCCTTGCCGCAGCCGGCGCTGCGCGCAGTAAG
>JAQGOF010000174.1 GCA_028293745.1 Gammaproteobacteria bacterium
AGAGCAAACGGTGGTGCGCTGCCGCTGCGCTCAAAATCGCGTCGGTTTTGCCGAGTCGTCCGAAGGCCTGCTCGAATCTCTGAAGAAAACGCGGCACGGCGCCCGGACTGATCGAGACATGGTCACCCACCTTGACGTCGCGCCTGCGCAATTCGCCCGGCACCGGCTTCACCCGCTCGCCCGTGTGAGGGTTCTCAACCCACAGCAGTGTCTCCGGCAGTTCGCCGCAAAACCGACGGTGAATTTCCCGGATGCTTTCCGGGCTCATGGGATGACCTGCAATACCTCCCCTGTCAATCCATTGTTGAACAGCGATATGAGCTATCGCTTCGAGTTGCAGATCGCGCTTGCGCTGGTCCTTGCTGTAGTCGTTCTTGAGTGCGCGCTCGATGTCGACAGGATGCGTATCGTGACCCTCGATCAGATTGCTGTAATAGCAATTCATGGCACGTACCAGGTCAGCCAGCGCGCTGCGGACGCCTTCAGGCAAACTTCGCCGGAAACCATCCGAATTGGCGGCAAGCTCGACGGCCAGATCGGTCAGTTCGCCGCGCTCCCGTGCGGTCTCGCCAATAAGCAGCGGCTCCATCAAACGGACGTCCTCGCCTCGATCGACGACCGCTTTGATGTCCGCTTTGAAGTCCGCTTTTGATCCAGCCATAACTTCATGTATATCATGAAGTTACAAAAAAATCGAGCTGTCGTCAGACCGGAAGAAAGTCCGCTTCTAAGTCCGGGTGCCTGAACCGGCATCCGCGGCGCCGAGGAACGCCGCGCTAAGTTCCCGTTTGACCTAACGGTTATCCCAGGGCTCGTCCGATTTCGGATGCTCGGCGAAGAACTTCCAGACGATCTCGTTCGTGGTAACGCCCGTATGTCGGTTGAGATCCGGGTTGAAGGGGATCTGTCCCGGGATGTTCATAGGCCCCTGGTGGGAAAATCACCGAAATACCGCCCTGCACGACAGCAATTGCCGCGACCCGGTCGGACAGCTCGACGCCAATCGTCTGTGCCATGAAACCTCCCGCCGAAGTCCCGGTCACGTAGATGCGGCGCGCGTTGGGATGGATTTAGCCTGCAGGGAATCGATCAGCGCCCCGTACGAACCCGACATCATCCGGCGGATTGATATAGAACGGATCATAAAAGTAGTACCAGTTCGTAGTACCGACGGCATCCACGAGGCCGTCCGGGTAGGCGATTGCGAAGGTTTCACGATCAGCGGTCGCGTCCAAGTTGCTTTGCGCTTCGAAGTCCGCGCCGGTTCCGGTGCGGCCATGCAGACCTACTATCAGCGCGCTCCTCCACAGCGAAGCCAAGCCGAGCATTCCAAGGAGGAGAACCAGACGTCCCGCGTGCATATCCACAACCCCTCAGGAATCCTTCCTGACTTGCGGCGAGTGCCTTGGGCTGGAGACTAGCCCCGCCAGGATTCGACGCGCACGACCTCGATAGCGCCTGTGCAACATAGCATCCGGACCCTTGTCGCATTGATACGTAGCCCTCGCTCAAGAGCAGGTCATAAGCTGCGACGGCAGTGTTGCGAGAGACTCCGTGGGACGAAGCCAGCGCACGCGTTGACGGCAGGCGCAAACCGGGCCGCAGGCGCCCGTCAACAATCGCCGCTCTAAGCTGCTGATGCAGCGCCCGAAGGATCTGGTGCGAGCCGCGGGTCGGAAGGCGTATCGGGAGCTCGAAAAGTGGTTCCATAAATTCTGCCTGAAGTGGATCCTTTTGCGGACCAGTTCTCGCCTAATCTTAGGCTCATGAACACCCTGTTGAACATGAGCTCCCGGCGACTCAGGGCCGCGGCGATAGCCGTGGCAGTGAGTCTTTCGATGCTGACGGCCGCTGAAACCGCAAGCGCGGATGAATCGCCGAAGGCAAGGCCACCGCTGATGACACGAGATCTCGCCGGGATCCCTGGTAAGGAGGCGATCGTGCTGACCGTCGAGTACGGACCAGGCGAATCATCGCGGCCACATCGACATGATTCGAACGTGTTCGTTTACGTGCTGGAGGGAACGATCACCATGCAAGTGAAAGGCGGTCCCGCCGTAACGCTCCATCCGGGAGAGACCTATTACGAGAGTCCTTCCGACATTCACACAGTTTCGGCAAATGCGAGCAAAACGGCACCCGCGAAATTCCTTGTGTTCATCGTCAAGGACAAAGGAACGCCGGTTACACGCGCGGTGACAGCAGAGGATCTGCGATGAGGCTGGCACAGCCGTTAGCACATTTCTGGTGGCTTTTATCCGTACTGGCGTGCGCATTGGCGCACGCTCAAGGCACCGGTCAGCAAAGAGCGGAAGCAGCCGGGCGCGATCTTGTCGGCTCGCCGGCCCCGCGGCTGGTTCTCAAGACGATCGATGGCGAGGCAATCGACCTCGCCAGTCTCTACGGAAAGAAGGCGGTCTACCTCAAGTTTTGGGCAACCTGGTGCGTACCTTGCCGCGAGCAAATGCCGCATTTTGAACGGACGTACGAATCGGCAGGATCTGATTTGGCGGTGATTGCAGTCAACGCCGGCTTCAACGACTCGATAGACGATGTACGTGCGTACCGGAAGCAGCTCGGCATCAGGATGCCGATCGTCATCGATGATGGAACTCTGGGCGCGGCCCTCAACCTGCGAGTTACTCCGCAACATGTAGTTATCGGCCGCGACGGCCGCATCCAGTACGTCGGACATTTGGCCAACGAGCGCCTCGACGCCGCGATCCAAGCCGCGCGAGCTTCACCCGCCATTGGCGCTCCGGGCGGAAACGACAGCAGCGGTGCGGCTGGCAAAACCTCGCGATATGAGCCGGGCGATCAAGCGCCACAGCTCTCTGCGCAAACTCTGGATGGCTCGCAATTTGACCTCCGACAGCCGGAACACCCTATAGAGCCGGGCCATCCCTCACGGTCAGGCCACCCTACAGACTCAGGTCACCCCGCAGTGCTGGTCTTCCTATCCCCGTGGTGCGAATCGTATCTTGAGACCAGCCGCGCGGCGGTCTCAGCAAAGTGCCGTGAGGCCCGTGTGCAAGTGGACGCACTGGCGAAGCAACATCCGGGGGTGCGCTGGTTGGGCATCGCGTCCGGACTCTGGGCCACGAAGGCGGATTTAGGTAAGTACCAGACAGACTACAAGGTGACGATCCCCCTCACCCTGGACGAGTCCGGTGCTTTGTTTCGCACATTTCAGGTCAGGAACGTCCCCACAGTCATAATCATAGATTCTCACGGAAGAATCGATCGCAGGATCGAGGGAAGCGACCCACAGTTGCCGGCGCAGTTGCAGGCAGTCACGTTGGTAAGGTAATCCATTGGAGTGGCTGGCCGGGACCGGAGCATCCACACCACTAGCTCTCGATGGGCCAATACAAATTGTATCGTTCGTGTGCGATGCGATGGTACGGACGAAGTTCGAGTGGCTGATCGTGCTCGAGCGCGCGGACACTAAAGGACAGTTCGCTCGCCGCGTTGCGCCTGACCCGCTCGCGCAAGTTACCTGGCGTCAGTGCCAACCGCGGTATCTTGATCGGCAGGTCGAGTATTTCGCCAGACATCCGCTCGTTGACAATCATATCGGCACCATGCGGCAAGCCCGCACCGCCGAGTCGCGCGGCCAATACGATCGGACCGAAAAGCACTGCCGCAATCTGAGGTGTCTCCGGCAGCGGCTCCAACCGTAGCTGCATGTCGAGCTGTACGTCGACCACATCACCGTCTTTCCAGACGCGATCGATCTCGACGTAGGTAGAGGGTTTGCGCTCCACGGAGCGACGGCCATTCACACTGACGGCCGCCCGCGGACACCAGGCAGGCTGGCGAATCAGCAGGCGCAGACGAGTGGGTTTAGGCAGGTGAATGGAGAGTCGGATCGAGTCTTCATCGGGAAACCGCGTCGACTGAGTCAGCCGCAGATTCTGCTCAGGCCAGGTGAGCTCGGACGCGATGAACAAGTTGACATAAAGCGTCTGGTGATCGTGAAAGTAGATGGAGTCGCCGTACTTTGCATGATTCTCCATGCCCGAACCGGTGCAGCACCAGAATGAATCCGTGGGCGTGCAATATAACTTGACATAGCCCGGTCGGGTCGCCTGAAAGTAGGTCATCATCCCGGAGTCGGGATCCTGCGACGCGAGGATGCCGTTGTACAAGGCCGCATCCGCGCGTACGAGGAAAGCGTGGGCGACGTGCCGAGTCACCCACTTACTGGTTGAGGGAGCGACTGCGCGGCTCCGCTGCTTCCTGCACGACTTGCTCACGCTAGGTGCCGAATTTCGGGGCGGCCAACAGAAACCGCTCGCACGCCTCCAGACTCGGACACTCACAGCGGAAGCTCGCGTTGAGCAACCGCTCCATGGTCTCGATGCGCGCCCTCTCTGCTTTCAGTTCCACGAGCTTGCGTTCAGCCAGCGCCCGCCAGCGCGCCGCAGGCGGGGTCTGCCGGTCGAAACCCGAAATGAACTCGCGTGTCTCGGCGATGGAGAACCCCGATCTGAGCACGACCTTGATCAGCTCGAGTCGCCCGACCGCGTCGAGGCCGTAGCGGCGTTGCTTTGAAAGGCGAGCCGGCGGAGCCAGCAGTGCTGCCTTCTCATAGAAGCGAATGGTCGAGGGGGGCAGGCCGGTCCGCCGCGCTACTTCGCCAATGAGCATTCCAGGCATAACCGTGCTCCAAGCTTGACTTGAAGCGCACTTTAACGTTTACGGTGCCACTAACCAAGGTGACCGAAATGTCCGGATTCCCGCAAGCGCTACTCATCCTCGCCGCCTTGGGTTCCTTCGCCCAAGCGGATACGCCGTCGCTCATCAGGAACGCCATCGCTGATCCGACGAGACCGCCCGAGCAGATGGCACGGGATGCGGAGCGCAAACCCGCAGAAGTGGTTGCACTGGCTGGCTTGAGGCCAGGCGCGCGGGTAGCAGACTTCATGTCCGGCGGCGGCTATTTCACGCGCATCTTCAGCCGCGTCGTTGGCTCATCCGGCCGCGTATACGCGTTCCTGCCCGATGAGCAGCTGGCAAACTGCACGCCGGAAGAGGTCGCGGGAACGCGCGCGATCGAGCACAAGGCGGCCTTTGCGAACGTCTCCGTTCTAACCGGCCCCGCCAACAGCTTCCGTCCGCCGGAGCCGCTCGATCTGGTCTTCACTTCACAGAACTACCACGATCTGCACGACGAGTTCATGCGGCCGACCGACGCGGCAGTGTTCAACAAGGCCGTGTTCGAGGCACTGAAGCCAGGCGGCGCGTTCGTCATCATCGATCACGCGGCGCAGCCCGGATCGGGCCTGCGCGATACCGATACACTGCATCGCATCGATCCCGTCGTCCGCGGCCACACCGACCAGGTGTTCCTGCGGTTTCGCAAGCCATCCGGACACCTACCGTAGTGAGCGTAGAGTCTCGAGCGCCGCGTTTCTAACGTTGACGATGCCAGCCTCTATCCGATCGACAGCGACATCGCTGTCGCTTCCGAGGCCCTCCCAGTTCTGCGCCCACACCTTCCGCAGCTCATCCGCTTTTGGGCCTATCTTGCCCGGTATGACTGCGCCGAGGTCGTCAATGACGATGACATACGTCCAACCGACTCGTGGGTTGCCGTTACTCTTATCGCGATCATAGTGCGCCAGAAACACCACCCGCTCGAATTCGGCGAGCTTGGTGAGAATTTCAAAGGCAGCCGTCCGAATGTTGCGATTGTGCTCGGTCCGCTCGTTTCGCCAGGTGTTATAACCCAGGCTGCTCAGCGCGATGAAGAGGCTGGTGAGCGCCACCGCGTTGTTGCGCAACTGTTCACGGATGTTAGCCATGGTGCACCGGATTCTGCCTCGCGGCGGACAGATTACATTGGTAGCAGTCCGCCTGCTATGCTGACCACATAAGAGCTCGGGGGTCGGAAAATGCGGCGGATATTCTGCTGTGCAGTCATCGTCCTGGCGGCGTTCGTTGCCAACAGTGCGCAAGCCCGCTCCGCGACGTTAATACTCCTCAACGGCAAGGTCTGGACGGAAAACCCCAAGCAGCCAGAGTCCGAAGCCGTCGCCGTTGACGGAAACCTGATCATGTCAGTGGGTCCGTCGGCCAGCATCCGGAAGCTGGCGGGCCCCGATTGCAAGATCATCGACCTGGGTGGCCGCCGCGTGGTGCCGGGCTTCAACGATTCCCACGTCCACTTATTGGCTGGGGGCAGCTCACTCATCAGTGTTCAGCTGGGTGCCGTCAACAGCGCCGAAGAATTTCGCCGTCGCATAGGCGACTACGCCAACTCGTTGCCGAAGGGTGCTTGGATAAGGAACGGCAACTGGGACCATCAGCGCTGGAATCCGGTGGCATTGCCAACCCACCAACTGATTGATGCCGTCACGCCGAGCAATCCGGTGTTTGTGTGGCGCCTCGATGGCCACATGGCGCTCGCGAACGCCGTTGCGATGAAACTCGCCGGTCTCGATCGCAACACGAAGGACATCCCTGGCGGTGAAATAGTGCGCGACAAGGATGGTAGTCCGACCGGGATTCTCAAGGACGAAGCCACCTCCCTGGTCGAACGGATCATGCCCCCGCTGTTGCCGAGAGAGCTGGATGCCGCGCTGACCGCGGCGATGCACGAAGCGGCGAGTCACGGCGTGACCAGCGTGCAGAACATGTGGGATTCTCCGGCCGATCAACACTCCGCGATGAAGTTTCGCGAGTTTCAAAAGTTCGCTCGCGCCGGGATATTGACAGTTCGGATCTACAACGCCAGCCCATTGCGCGATTGGAAGGCCCTCGTCACAGCCGGCGTCGAGGCCGGTTTTGGCGGTCCAATCCTGCGCATGGGCAATCTGAAGAGCTTTGCCGACGGCGCGTTGGGATCTGAGACCGCCTGGATGGATACTCCCTTCTCGGATAGACCCGGTTACAGCGGTTTGGCGAGCTCGGACCTGATGGACTCGGCTGGGATGTATGCCAGCATCCAAGGGGCCGATCAGGCGGGCTTGCAGATCTCCATTCACGCAATCGGCGACCGTGCGATTCACACCGTGCTCGATCTGTTTGAGCGGGCCGAAAAGCAGAACGGAACCGCCGACAGGCGTTTTCGCATCGAACATGTTCAGCATCTACGGCCGTCAGATGCAGCGCGATTCGCACCGCTCGGCGTGATTGCCTCCATGCAGCCCTACCACGCGATTGATGATGGCCGGTGGGCCGAGAAGGAGCTCGGACCCGAGCGCATTCAATCGAGTTACGCGTGGCGCCTGCTGTTGGATCACGGTGCCGTGCTCGCTTTCGGGTCGGATTGGCCTGTCGCACCGCTTGATCCCCTGATCGGGATCTACGCTGCTGCCACCCGTCGCACCCTCGACGGCAAGAACCCAGAAGGCTGGATACCGAAACAGCGGATCACAGTGGCAGAGGCAGTGCACGCCTATACGGTTGGATCCGCGTTTGCGGAACACCAGGAGAAGGTCAAGGGCTCGATCGAGCCCGGGAAACTGGCAGACCTGGTAGTACTGACCGACGATATCTTCCGGATCGCGATCACGGACCTCGACAAGGCGCGGGTGTACATGACTGTCTTCAACGGCTCAGTGATATATCAACAGCCGGCCCAACCCTGAACTGCGCGCGCCTGCGCAACGTGGTCCGCTGGTTGCTTGCTCCTGAGGAATGTTGCGGAGTCACCCAAATGTAACGCATGTGTCACATTGCAAAGATGCAGCAGTGCTCGCTGTTGAGCATCTGCACAGGCTGACGCCTGCGCGTGGTTGCATGAGCGAGCGCATGCCATCCGCCGATGAATGCACGCGGATGCAGCGTGACGGCTACCTGGTCGCACGGAGTTTCCTTGAGCCAGGCCAGCTCGCGCAACTGTTGGATTGGACCGTAGAGCTCGAGAATGCGCCAGAAGTTTCCGGACGTCATTGGGTTTACCACGAGGACAGCCTCACCACGCCGGGTCAGCGGCTGATCCAACGCATCGAGAACTTCTGCCCCTCCCACCCCGGCTTCGATCGGTTCGTCCGCTTCGGCGCGCTGCCGAGTTGGACCGGCGCCCTGACGGGCGGACCGCTGGTGCTGTTCAAGGACAAGATCAACTACAAGATGCCCGGCGGGGGCGGGTTCGAGGCGCATCAGGACCAGCAGGCCGGATGGAGCCGCTATGCCTCGATCTTCATCACCGTGATGGTGACCCTGGATGTGGCGACTCGCGAAAACGGCTGCCTGGAAATCGCGGCCGGCCCGCATCGTGACGGACTCATCGGGCAGCAATGGACGCCGCTCGAGATAGCGAGTCTGAATCTGCAGCCCGTGCCCACCGAGCCCGGGGACGTGATCTTCTTCGACAGCTTCGTTCCCCACGCCTCGAAACCAAACTTCACGCGCTCTGCGCGCCGCGTTCTATATCTCACTTACAACCTGGCAGACGCGGGCGATCAGCGCAGCCGCTACTTCGCCGACAAATATGCGGCGTTCCCACCGGACATCGATCGGAATCCGGATGAGGTGTATGTCTTCCGCGTCTGAGAAACGCTCATTCCGCGGGGTCGGGACACTGATTGCGGGCATTCTCGGCCTCAGCCTGGCGGCATGGATGCTCTGGAGTTACGGAGCGGCACGGGTCATCGAAGTACTCGTTCGCGCGGGCTGGCTCGGAACCCTCGCAGTGGTCGCGTTCCATCTGCCGCAGATGTTGTTTGCGGCGCTGGGCTGGAAGACAATCACTGGGCCCTGCGCAGCGCAGTCGCCACTGCGCACGTATCTATTGCTGCGTTGGATCCGGGAAGGGATCGACAACCTGCTGCCTGTGGCACAGATTGGTGGAGAGTGCGTGGCAGCCCGCCTCCTTCAGCGACGCGGTGTCCCGCTCGCGTCCGCCGTCTCGAGCACGATTGCCGACCTGCTGATGGAGATCGCGACTGAGATTCCATTCGCGGTGCTCGGGCTCGCACTGCTGTTGCATTTCGCGGGCGAGAGCGCGATCGCGGTACTCGTGGCCAGAGTGCTCCTGTTTGCGTCGCTCGTGCTTGCGGGGGTGTTCGCCGCCCTCGGAGTGGGTCTGACTGCTGCGATCGAGAGAAGAATTGTCAGGCTTGGCTGTTCGCTCGGCTGGCCGGCGACGGCCCGGATTGAGGGACTCCACGATGCGCTGAAGGCGTGTTATCGGGCACCCGGCCGAGTGGTGCTTGCGGCACTGTGGCATTTGGCGTCATGGCTTCTGGGCGGCCTGGAAGTCGGTTGATTCTGCATCTGTTCGGCCACGACATCGGTCTCGGTCCCGCATTGGTCATTGAGAGTATGGGCCAGGTGTCGAAGTCTCTGGGCTTTGCCATTCCCGGCGCGGTTGGCGTACAGGAGGGCGGTTACCTCGTGGTGTGCGGCCTGTTGGGTATCTCGCCGGAGGTGGGTCTGGCGACGTCCCTGATGAAGCGCCTGCGCGAAGTTGTTTGGGGCGTACCGGCCCTGGTTGCATGGCACTGGGCCGAGACAAACGCAAAGGCAAGCGTTGCTTCTCTCGGCCCGATATCCGGCGGCAATCAGTGACAGGAGCCTCCTGGACACATCTGCTCGCCCGTCCGATGGTACGGCCGCTGGTTGGAACGGCTGTGCGACCGAACCATCTGACCACCTTACGCCTGCTGACCGGAGTCGCGGCTTGTGTTGCGTTCATGCTTGGGACGTCCGCAGCCATGTGGTGGGGCGGAGGATTGTGGCTCGTATCCGCCTTCCTGGACCGCGCCGACGGCGAGCTTGCGCGGATCGGCAACATGATGAGTCCGGGCGGCCACCGGTACGACTACCTGTCCGACACGGCGGTCAATAGCCTGTTTTTCGTTTCCATCGGGATCGGCCTGCATCAATCCTGGCTCGGCTCCTGGTCGATTCCGCTCGGCGTGATCAGCGGTGCCGCCCTACTGCTGTGTAGTCTGTTCTCAGAGTGGCTGGAGGTGAGCAGTCCGCCCGGTACGCGAGCCTATTCGGGTCGCTGGGGCTTCGACCCGGATGACGCGCTATATCTCATGGGTCCACTCGCGTGGCTGGGATGGCTGGCTGCGATTCTGATCGGTACCAGCGTCGGCGCAACGGCCATGGCGGTGATTATCGGTGTCCGCTTGCTGCGTTTGCGCCGAGGCAATCTGCCAGTCAGTAGCTCACGGTAAACCGCACCCCATAAGTTCGCGGCTCATCCAGATACGAGGTCGCGGGACCCGGTATCCCGGCAGCAGCCGTGGCGGCAATAACAGCCCGGTTCTGAATGTTCTTAACCCAGGCGCCGAAGCTCCAGGAAGCTGCCGCATACGTCAGCGACGCGTTGCCCTTATTCGAGGGAGGGGATCGGACACCCTTGTTGTGCACGTAATCGCCATACCATGCGCTCTCGAATGACCAATCGACGTGAGCGCGCAGTGTCCCGGAGCCCACCGGCATATTATGAGTATATCCGGCTGTAGCGGTCAGGTCGGGCGCGTACGCCAACTGATAGCCGTTGAAATTCTGCCCGTCCGGGGTGACGAAGTCGACGTTGCGCGCCCGGTTGTATCCCACATTCAGATTCACTTCGTCCTGCACGAACACCTTTGCCAGTATGTCGAGCTGATCTCCCTTGATCGCAACCTTTTTCGCGTTGAATATGGTGTTGTAAGCAGCCGCAATGTTGTAGCTCTGAATGAGCAGATCCCGGTAGTCGTAGTAGTAGATCTCGTTGTTGATCTGCAGTCGATCATCCAGCCAGCGCGACTTGATCCCCGCCGTATACGCGAGCAGGCGCGCTGGCTTCACTTCGTTGCTGAAAGTCGCCGTGTTGGGCAACTCATTGTATGTGCCCGGCTGATAGCCGGTCTGGATGGCACCATACACCATGAATTTCGGCAGGAGGTCCTTCTCGACACCGACCTTCCAGTCCAAGTGGGTATACGTCTTATCGAACGTGTACTGCAATCCGCCGAGGGCAGCAGGCTCGGTCCCGCGCCCTTTGCGGTTCGTTGTGCTCACCCGGGCGCCGAGCGTTGCTCGCAGACTATCGGAGAAGCTATAGGTGCTCTGACCGTAGCCGGCGTACCCCTTCAGGATGTTCGAGTCCACATCATCCTGCAGAAAGGCGAACGGCTGATTGACGAACAGCGTGAATCGTCCATTGTTGCGCACATTGTAGAAATAGATGCCGCCGAGCCATTTGAATCGCCCCTCGCCGGAGCTCGCCAGCCGCAGCTCCTGCGTGATCTGGTTGTAGTGCGCGGTATTCTCGGAGAGGATTGCACTGAGCCAGTAAAGCGGAACGGAATCCAGGTACAGGTATGAAGGGATGTAACTCAGGGTCATTCCGTCGAACGCAAAATCCACCTGGCCGCCCATCATCCCCGTGCGGTAATGGTTCTTCTCCCGCTTCGGTATCCCGAAAGGAGTCCCGAACTGTCCTTCCCGCGTGTCATCCCACGGATCGCTGTGCAGGAAGCAATTCTCGCAATAGCCCCCCGTTACAGGATCGGTCCCCTTGTTGACGAGGTTGGCCGTGTATCCGTATTTTGCGGCTACCTGGACCCACAGGTAGGCTGAGATGCGATCGTTGGGATTGAACAGGGTGGACAGGCGGGCGCTGACATCGTCCTTGGAGTCGGCGCCGGTCCTCATGACCCCATGGTTGCGGATGTAGTCAATCGCGCCGCGGAAGGCGAGATTATCGGTTGCGCGCAAGTTCTGTGTGACCGTCGCATGGACCAGCGCGTAATTCCCCACCTCCAACAGGGCAGATCCATCATCGTTGAATTCCGGCCGGTTCGGACTGAGGTTGATGGTTCCGCCGATGGCGCTGCGGCCATACAGAGTACCCTGGGGACCCGGCAGGACTTCGAACTGCGCAATATCGAAGAACCCGGCACTGGTCGCTTCGCGCGGCAGATAGATCCCCGCAAAGTTGAAAGCCACATTCGGCTCGACGTTCTGGAAATCGAGCACCGATCCAACTCCCCGGATGAGCACCTGGGTGTTGTTCCCCTCGGCCTGGAAGCGCACTGAAGGAACCAGCCTTTGCGCCTCGCGCAAGTCAGTCGCCCCGGCGTCGATGAGCGTATCGGCGGAGATCGCGGTCACGGCAGCCGCGGTTTTTTGCAGGTTTTCGGCCTGCTTCTCTGCAGTGACGATGACCTCTGCCAGCGCATCACTCACAGTTGCCGCGCCTTGGACTCCCGGCGGCTCATCAGCCAGGCACGGCAGGAGCGGCGATGCACATAAAAGCACTAAGCACGCGCTTAGAAACAGGCGTTCCGTTCGCATGCAAACCCCCTAATAACCGATGGCGTTGTTTTCGTCGACGCATCGATTGCGCAGCATTAGTCGCCGCGCGAGGTTCGGATCGCAAGTGACGAGTCGAAATATGGGCTATTCGTTGCTGGAATAGTCGGCAATTCCTCCAGGATATGCGAGGCATTCCCAGATGTGATTCGACCCCACCGGTCAGTGCACCTATTGTCGGCGGGTATGAGCGATGATATCAAAGGCTGGAGCTGCTACACCACCTCGCCTGCACGCTCGCTTGAGTTATTCGACGAGGTACGGGGCAAGTGCCCGCTGCCGCACAGCGACCAGCATGATGGTTTCTACATGCTGCTGAGCTACAACGATGTACGCAGCGCGATGATGGACTACAGGACATTTTCGTCCGAGCCCCAGGTTCTGCGACCCATGTTGCCGCGGAAGTGCATCCCGGCACTGGAGATGGATCCTCCGCGCCACACGGCGTGGCGCGCGATATTCAACGAGGCAATCACCCCAAAGACTGCTCCCGCCATGGAGTCTTTCGTGCGGGAGGATATCAATAACCACATTGACGGCTTCATCGAGAGGGGCTCATGCGACATCGTTCATGAGCTCGCGGAGCCGGTACCCGCGCAGACGATTTGCCGGCTTGTTGGAATAGCCGAAGAGCTGGTGCCGAAAGTGCGCGCAACCGCGCTGGCGATGTTTGCCGCCCAAGGCAACCCCGAAGAGTTCGGCCGCAGACAGGCAGACTTTGCGGCGGTGACCGTGTCTGAAGTGCGCGCCCGGCAGAAGCATCCGCGGGATGATTACCTCACGCGCCTGGCGGGCATGCAGGTCGAAGGTCGTGCGCTGGACGACAATGACTATGTCGTTCTGCTCGCCGCCTTCCTTGGCGCGGGACATCACAGTACAACATCCGCGATGGCGAGCCTGATCTACGAGGTGTTCTCGAAACCGGCCGTGCGCGACGCTCTGATTCAAGATCCGGCAAAGATCACCGTTGCAGTGGAGGAGTTGCTGCGCTTGAGACCTCCATTCTTCGGCTTTTTCCGCCGGACGAGGCAGCCGGCCGTAGTCGCGGAGACCCCCATCCCATCGGGCCATGATGTGTATGTTGGTTGGGCCGCAGCCAATCGTGACCCGAGAGTTTTTGAGTCCCCGGGTGAATTCAAGCTCGACCGGGGCAGCAATCGGCACATGAGCTTCGGATTCGGCATTCACACCTGCCCAGGTGCATCACTGGCGCGAATGGAGCTGCGAGTGTTGCTCGAGGAGTTGCTGCGCAGGCTACCTGACCTTCAGGTCGCCCCTGAGCCGCCCGTGTATCAGTTTGGTGGTGGCGACTACTGTTTCATCGCCTCGCTCCCCGTGACCTTCAAGCCGGGCCAGCGAAGAAACTCCTGAAGGCCAATGAGTGCCCGGTCTCGCTTGGGCTGACCCTCGAGATCCAGATCCCGCCATCAGGCCCGTCCCGCCTTGGACTATCCTGCCGGGCGTGGCCCACCTATTTGTACCCGCCGCAAGCGGTCGCTCCAAGTGCCGCGGCTGCGCCCGGCCCATCAAGCGCGGAGACCTGCGCTTCGGCGAATGCCTTCCCAACCTCTTTGGGGAGGGAGAGATGACCCTGTGGTTTCATCCGCTGTGCGCAGCGTACAAGCGCCCGCAGGCGCTCCTTGAAGCGCTGGCGGAAAGTACCGAGGAGGTGCCCGATCGAGAGAACCTCGAACGTGCGGCACTTAGGAGCGTGACGCACCGGCGCGTCCCGCGTGTCGATGGCGCCGAGCGGTCCCCCAGCGGGCAAGCCAGGTGCCGCAGCTGCCACGAGCCCATCGCGCGCGGCAACTGGCGCATACGCATTGTGTTCTACGAGGAGGGGCGTTTCTTTGCCGGCGGGTACATACACCTCACCTGCCGCAAGGTCTACTTCGAGACCGACGAGGTGTTAGATCAGCTCCTCCACTTCAGTCCGGACCTGAGCGATGCCGAACGGGAGGACTTGATTCGCTCCCTCTAGCCGGAAGCCAACACCGCCGTCATTCCAGGACTTGCTGGATCGCAGGAGACAGTGACCATGCGCCGCCGCGATATTTCGAGAGTGTTATTCGCATCCGCCGCCGCATCAATCGCGCTCACCCGACGCGCAGAGGCGGAAGGAAAAATTGCGCCCCGCCAACGGCGCACGGCGGCTGAAGCGGCCGCCAAGGTCACGCCCACAGACTATTCGTATCCGGCCGATCCCTATATCGACCCGAGGCGCTACGGAGCAGATCCCACTGGCTCTACGGACTCCACATCAGCACTGCAGGCGGCAATTGACGTCGCGTACCGCTGCAAGGGAGCCGTGTGGATAGGCAATGGCTGCAGCTATCTGTGCGGTGCGCTCTCCTTGACTCTCACGGGAGATCGCAGGAGCGACGGGATTCGGATCATGGGATCGTCAGTCAACGGCTCCAAGCTCATCCAGCACGGCTCGCCGGCGGCGATACTGACATTCCGCGGCTCGGCGCCGGCCCACTATCCGCAGGAATCCCCGATCGTACTCGAGAATTTTTCTATCGTATGCTCGGGCAAGACCACCGATGGAATCGTTCTGCACGGCGTCGCTGCATGGACCGTTCGCAAGGTCTACATCGCCGGGTCGCGGCGCACGATCTGGTTACATTTCGCTCTGACCGGTGTCATCGACGAGTGCTGGCTCACCGCAGGCATATGCGGCATTTACGCCACCGGTGAAGGGCCCATGCTCGGCTGCAATCTCGTCACGCTGCGCAACTGCATCATCGATGGGCACTCCAGCTGGGGGATTGATGTCGCGGCGGGCGACCGGCTCAAGGTTGAAGCCTGCGATATGGAAGGCAATGGTACGCCCGGGAAGACCAACACCGGCGCACTCATCCTGCGCTCCAGCTTTGGCTCTGCGACCGGCTACGCTACCGCTGATCTGGATGGCGTGTGGTTCGAGGCGAACCTCGGGCAGACCATGACGGTCGAGTCGAACCGCCGATTGACACTCGCGATCCGCAACACGAACTGGTATTCGGACGAGAGCGGTAATTCACTGTTGATTGCCGGCGCCTCCTCGGTCTCGATCGAGGATTCCAACGCCCCGACAGCCCTCGGGGACATCTGGAATATCACCTCCGGGGCTCTATTCCTGAAGAATGTAGTGATTCACACCCTGATCGATGGCGGAGTGAAGCTGCCTACTTACTCGCACGTCGTGACGTATATGGGAGAATTCGGGAACGGCCGCAGCGACAGCTTCGTGGGAACACTTACCGGGATAAGGGGCGAAGCTCCGACTGCCAGCGTCAGCATCCGCCAGCAGGGTGATGAGGTCGAGTTGAATTTTTTCAGCCCGGTGCTTGGAGAGAGCGACTCCCTTACGTGCACCATCACCGGCCTGCCACCCAAATACCGGCCAAAGAAGGACACCGTGGGTGTGGCAATGATCCAGGATGGCGGCGTGAATCAGGTGCTCCCGTGCCTCGTATCCGCCGCGACGGGAACGATCACGCTCGGATACGCTCATGACTTCAAACCCTCTGGCAACAAGGGCATCGTCGGTGGCCAGATTCGCATGCGTTTGTTATGAGCTTGCCCGCCGGATGCGATGTCAGGAATGCATGACTACTGGCTGGTCCTGCTCTCGGTCATCGTCGCGACCATGGCATCGTTCGTCGCGCTCGTTCTGGCTATACGCGTTGCACCGTCGCAGCAGCCCCAGAAGCGGCGGCTCTCGTTAGCTGTTGGAGTGCTCGCGATTGGCAGCGGCATATGGACCATGCACTTCATCGGCATGCTCGGCTTCCGGCTGCCCGTACCAGTGTCCTATGACGTCTGGCTCACGCTCCTGTCGCTGATACTGGCGGTCGCGGGCTCCGGATTTTCGCTCGCAATGGCAGCGCGTGATCCCGTGGGCACAGGCAAGTTGATCGGCGCCGGCACTCTGACTGGCATTGCCATCGTGAGCATGCACTACACCGGGATGGCCGCGGTGAGAATGGTTCCGCCCATCCGCTATGACTTGCCGCTCGTCGCGCTGTCGATTCTCATTGCTGTAGCCGCGTCCGTGCTTGCTTTGTGGAACGCTCGCAGGCTGAGTAGCGAGACTCTGTCGGCTGCTTTCTGGCAGAGGGCAGCCAGTGCCGTACTCCAGGGCGGCGCGATATACGGGATGCACTACACGGGGATGGCGGCAGCGAGCTTTGCGCCCGGTAGCGTGAGCGCGGTACATACGCGACAACTGCTCAACCCGACCATCCTTGCTGTGGTCCTCGGCGCCGCTTCGCTGGTTTTCCTGATGGCAATGCTCCTGGTCTCCGCATACGACACATTGCGCGCCAGCCAGGCAGAGCATCAGGCGGAGAAGCTGGGGCAAGCCGTGGGAGACGCCTCCAAGGAGATCCGCAATCTCTCGAGGCGTCTGGTCGAGACCCAGGACGCCGAACGGCGTCGTCTCGCGACCGAGCTACACGACATCGTCGGTCAAAGCCTATCCGCGTTGGCGACTGAGCTAGCACTCATCCGCAACCACTTGCCGCCCTCAGCCGACCCGGACCTGCGCAAGAGCGTCGCGGACGCGGTGATGCTCGCAAAGCAAAGCGTCGAGTCCGTGCGCAAGGTCATGGCGCAATTGCGACCACCCGGACTCGATGAGCTAGGGTTACCCACCGCCCTGCGCTGGCACGCGAGCGCTTTCGAGGCGCGCACGGGTATTTCGACTCCGGTCAAGGCGGATGAGTCGTTGCCCAAGCCATCGGCGACGGTGGAGGACGCGTTACTGCGGATCTATCTGGAAGCACTCGCCAACATCGCTAAACATGCCGCCGCACACGAGGTGCTGGTGAATCTGCAAAGCCAGGCCGATAGCATCGCTCTGCGCGTCACCGACGATGGCAAGGGTTTCGATGTAGGGACTCCAGTACACAGCGGGACCTCTGGCTGGGGCCTTGCAATCATGCGCGAGCGGGCCGCGGCGATTGGCGGGACGCTTCGCATCCACTCGACGCCAGGCGCGGGAACCTCGATCGAGCTCTCCATTTCCAAAGACAAATGGGCATAAGCGTTCTCCTGGCTGATGATCACGGCGTCTTGCGCGACGGCGTGCGCCGTTTGTTGGAGGCAAACGCTGATATCCGCGTGACGGGCACAGCGGACGATGGGCGTGCGGCAGTGGAACAGGCCGTCAAGCTCACGCCCGATGTAGCGGTTGTCGATATCTCAATGCCGGTCATCAGCGGGATTGAGGTGACCCGCTGCATCACGAGGCAAGTCCCCGCGACAGCAGTAGTGATCCTTTCAATGCATTCCTCCGCCGAGCTGGTCCGGGAGGCCCTGCGCGCAGGCGCGCGCGGCTATCTGCTCAAGGAGTCCGCCGGCGACGACGTAGTCAAGGCGGTCAGGGCTGTGGTGGCAGGCAAGCGCTTCCTTGGAAACGGTATTGCGGACGCGTTGATCGAGAGCTGCGTCCTGGGTCGATCCGACGTCATGGAGCAACTCACGCCTCGCGAGCGCGAGGTCGTCCGGCTGGTCGCCGGAGGAAAGAGCAATGCCGAAGCGGCGGCTACCCTCGGACTGTCGCCCCGCTCCGTGGAGACCTACCGTCTGCGACTCATGCAGAAGCTGGGTCTCGCTGACCTGCCCTCGCTGGTCAAATTCGCCATTCGCCACGGCATCACAACGCTCGAATAGCCTGGCGCTGCCAGCACTTCGGATCGTAGAAACCCGATCAGTCTTGCCGGGCATATCCGGTATCGGGGTCCCTACGCGGTTTCCTAGTATCCGGCAGTGCGCAGGTGGGCACCGAGTCGGGAGAACACCTACGCGCGACAAGTATCTACCCTCATTCTGCGCACAAGCTTTCCCGGCAGATTCCACGGCAACTGCGCGATAGAGTTACTCGTTGTGTATCGCGGCCTTCGCATGGAAAGAAAACAAACTAAGAATCCTCCGATTGCCAACAAGCCGATCAGGACCCTCATCGCCGACAACCATGCGGTTCTGGTCGATAGCATGCGGGCCTTCGTCAAGCCCTTACGGGACGTGGAAGTGGTGGGCAGCACGGTCGACGCTATCGAAGCCATCGATCTCGCCGTCAAACTTCGACCCGACGTTGCAATCGTTGCGATCAACGTGCTCGGCATGAACGGCATCGAGATGACGCGGCAGCTGCGCAAGTTCGCTCCGGACACGCGCATCCTGATCCTGTCCATGCATGCATTGCCCGAATACGTGTACCAAGCGTTCCGCGCGGGTGCGCATGGCTATGTGGTCAAAGAGGCCCGGGCAGTCGAGGTCATCGAGGCGGTGCGGCGCATCAGCAAAGGCAAGCGCTACATGAGCGATGCCGTCTCCAATCTGATCATCGGCGACATTGCGGCAGAGCGCAGGGGCGGCAATGACCCGCTCAGTTTGCTCACCGAGCGCGAGCTCGACGTCCTGCGCCTGACCGCCGGCGGAAAATCGAGTGCCGCCTCCGCAAAATTCCTCGGATTGTCCCCCAAGACAGTGGAGACCTACCGCAGCCGCATCATGCGCAAGCTCGAAATCCGCGACATTACCAGCCTGGTGAAATTCGCCATACGGCACGGAATTGCCTCGGTCGACTCGTAGTTGCCCGCCGCATGTTGCAAAACTTGGATTGTTTCACCGCTTGGGTTGTAAGAAACACCCGGCCCGGTGCATAACAAGCCGGCCGGTTGAGGATAACTCCCGAAGTTATCCACCGCTTCGCGGGGTGTTATTCCGGCCGGTGAGGACCTGATAGCCGGCAGTTGCCCGCCAGTGCCTTCAGGTGCTTCTGAAGTTTCTTCGCCCGCTTCAACAACTGCCGCGCCTCTGGAATCCTGCCAGCCACCTGCAGCCCTTTCGCTTCCTCCAGGATCTCGTCCCGTCGCCGGCTCGCCTGAAAATGAAACGCAAACATGTCTCGAATGCCGGGCGAAGGGTGGGAGCCCGACCGGCCATTCGACCTGTTTTTCGTAGCCATACACCCAGGATAATCAGGGCATGCGCACCGGCCCATCAGGGGGACCCCGTTTCCGGGAAGGTGCCTGTCGAAGCCGGAAAGGCCAAGGTTGTCGCGGGTCAGCGGCGTTGCGATGCAGCAGTACTGCAGCGCCGCGTGCCGTCATTTCCGCGAGCGCTCTGCATCGCTTGTCAGCCCAACTTCCCGCAGTGCGGAAACTACCTCGTCAGTATCGGCACCTTCCTGCATCGCCGTCGCCTGAGGATCATGCCGATCCCGGACCATGGGCAGATCCCGCCGCAACTCCTCGAGCAGATGAATCAACTTGGTTACTTTCTGTTCGGTCAGGAGATTCACCTGCAAATCATGGCGCGCTCTCACCTCGCCGTTGCTCGGCGAGGATGTCCTCGAGTGTGCGGGTATGGCCGACCTTGACGACCTTCAGGTGGAAGCCCGCCGCCTCCAAGAGGCGCACGAGTGCCAACACACTCATGTCTCCATGCGTGAGATTTTCCATGCGCCCGACCGTCAATCGGTTAAGCCCCGCCCGGTCGGCTAATTGTTGCTGAGTAAGTCCGGCTTGGCGCCTTGCTTCCCTCAGCTGATCAGCAATGTCCGCGAGCGTCGTCATATGCTACCCCTGAGTAGCATTCTCACAACCTTCCAGCAACCATGCAACTTACGAGTATCATTTATCGCAATGGTACTGAGCTCGAGCGACTATGAGATTCCGTTTCCCACCAGCCTGTCTCAGTGCCCTTCTGGCCCTTGCACCCGCTCAGGGTGTCACGGCCAAAACCTTCGACATCTACTTCATCGACGTGGAAGGCGGCCAATCCACGTTGCTGGTCACCCCCGAACAGCAGTCCTTTCTTATCGACACAGGATGGGCCGGCAGCGGCATGCCAGGCTCGAAGCCTGGTGATCCCTCGCAATCCCGTGACGCGAAACGCATCGTCGCTGCCGCTCACGATGCAGGCATCAAGCAGATCGACTATCTGCTGATCACGCACTTTCACCCCGATCACGACGGAGGAGTCGTAGAACTCGCGCAGCTGATGCCCATACGCCACTTCATCGACCACGGCACCTTGCCTGCCGAGGCGCAAAGGGACGCGCCAACCAAAGATGCATTCGAGTCGTACCTCGCGATCCGCACCAAGGCCCAGCACATCGAACCTAAACCTGGCGATCGACTTCCGCTGAGAGGTATCGACGCCATCATCGTCACCTCCGCTGCGTCGACAATCACCCAACCGCTTGCCGGCGCGGGCGAGGCCAACGTCGCCTGCGATCATCCGGCCCCTACCCCGGGCGAGCCATTCGAAAACCCGCGCTCGACCGGTGTCGTCGTAACATTTGGCAAGTTCCGCTTTCTCGACGTTGGCGACCTGACTGGGCAGCCCCTCTTCGATCTGGCTTGCCCTAAGAATCTGATCGGCCCCGTCGACGCCTACCTGGTCGCGCACCATGGAGGCGCCGACGCTTCCGACCCCGCGACGTTCGCCGCATTCAAGCCGCGGCTTGCCATCATGAACAACGGGCTAAAGAAGGGAGGCGCGCAGGTAACATACGAGACCCTTCATCACGTGCCAGGTCTCGAAGACGTCTGGCAGCTCCACCGCTCGGAAGCGGCGGGCGACCAGAACTTCCCCGCCGAACGCATCGCCAATCTAGATGAAAGCACGGCCCACTGGATCAAGCTCACTGCCAATGCAGATGGCTCTTTCCGCGTCCTGAACGGACGCACGGGCGAATGGAAGAACTATCCAGCGCGGTAAAGGTAAAAATTAAGATTGGATTCAGGTTCCTCGTATAGGGTGGCGGGATGCAGACGCAGCGGCTCGCTCTTCAGATCAGCGCAATCCTGGCGACCCTGATCATGAGCTTCCAGCCGGCATGGGCAGCGGCCGTCAACCCGAATGCTGCGCGTGGCAAGAAGGTCATCTACGTCTACAACCAAACCAAGCTCGAGAAAGCGCGGACTGCTGAACCGACCGACCCGAAGCGCATCGCGCAACTGGAGTCCTGGCGCAAGAACGATGAGGACGCGATGCAGTTCCTGCGATCGCTCGGCTTCACTGTCACGGGGGCCAACGAACTCACGGCGGTTGACGCGGCGAAGACTCAGGACTTCGTGATCATCTCGGAGACGGTGGACGCGGTCGACGTCGGCACGAAGTACCGTAACGTGACCATACCCCTGCTAACCTTCGAGAATGATCTGCTTGGCGAGCTGGGCATGACAGCACTGAAGAACGGGCGAGACTATGGCACGGAAGACGAGCAGCGCTTCATCTGGCTGGTGAACGCGCCCCATCCGCTAGCCGCCGGTCTCGCCGCAGGCATTCAGAACGTCCTGACCGACGAACACTGCAAGATGAACTGGGGCAAGCCCGGTCTCGGAGCCGTGACCATCGCGACGGTGCGGGGAGAGCCCGACAAGGCCGCGATCTTCGCGTACGAAAAGGGCGCGACGATGAACGGAGAGTTCCTTGCCCCAGCCCGCCGCGTGAGCTTCTTCCTGTGGCAGGACACCTTCGATCAAATGCGCCCCGAAGGTCAGGCGTTGTTCAAGGCCGCCGTCCTATGGGCGGTCAGTCCACCCGAATGAACAACGAAGTGTCCGTTGCGACGGTTGCCGAAACCGGTGCGCCCGAAGTCTGCTACGACCGACGGACGATCGTGCTGCATTGGATTACAGCCGCCCTCGTGGTGCTGCTCTGGGGTATCGCCCAGGTTATCGATCTGTTCCCCAAGGGTGCGCCCAAGATAGCCGTTCGGTCTGTACACATAGTCCTGGGCGTGCTGCTCGGGGTCATTCTGGTGATCCGCATCGTATGGCGACGCCGTTCCGGCCGAAGGCTACCGTCGGCGAACCCCGGTGTTATGGGTTACTGCGCCAGGATCGTGCACGTCGGGCTGTATGTTGGGCTCGTATCAACCGTCCTGTTAGGAATCTCCAACGCCTGGGCGCGTGGCGATTACCTCTTCAGCGTATGGCGGATTCCGAAACTCCTCCCGAACATTCCGCAACTCAAGCCCACGATCGAAAATCTGCACGCAACTTTTGCGAACGCGCTCCTGATTCTCGCAGGCGCGCACGCGCTGGTGGCAATCGTTCATCACTTCATCCTTCGCGATGGGGTCATGCGAAGAATGTTTCCGCGTCAGGGACAATGAACGGGGCCCCCTGAGCTCACCGAAGCGGAATTGAACATAACGCTCCGCGTTCCGGCGTAGGACCAGACGTTGTTAACGCCTGCGCTCTCTCACAACTGATTGACCGCCTGCGGCCCGCGTCCGCCGAATGTTGATAGCGCAAGTTGCAACATATTGTAATGAATGCGCGCTGAAGTAGCCTGCAATGCAGCACAACGAAAAGCCGCAATCAGCGTTTGGGGAACGCGCTGCTGACTGAAGATGGAGTCGTCCGCACGGAGGCGTTCGCCTCCTGACAGCGCGCGGCTCTTTCCGACGAAGCGGCGAATTGCCTCTCCTTGCGGCAGCGGCACCGGCATCGGCTGGTTCACGACTGAATTCAAGGGAAGGCTTCCGATGAAACTAAATTGCATTCGCCATCGAACGTCGGCATTTGCAGCGGGCGTACTTGCCGCTGCCGTGGGGGTCAGCGCGTCGGCCACGCCACCGACGATCTCGCCTCTGAACCGAATTTCTCTGCGCGGTGATGCGGCTCAAATCGAAGTGTTCGTGCAACTCGACACGCCGTCGGTCGCCGAGCTGAACATCAGCACCATGCAGGCAACCGGCGCGCTGGCGAGCTCCGAAATCCAGCGGAACCAGGCGGCGCAGGTTGACGCGCAGCAAAGCGTTTTTCGCCAGTACCTCGCGTCGGTCGGCGCAACGGAGCTCGGCGCGTTGCGGGTCGGCGCGAATGGCCTGCGGTTGCGAATCAACGCCGACCAACTGGATACGCTGAAGAGCCTCCCAGGCGTACGCACCGTCGGCCGCGTCCAGCTCCAGCACCTGACCAATATAACGAGCGTGCCCTGGATCGGCGCACCCGCGGTGTGGAATACGCTTCACGCCAAGGGTGAGCACATCAAGATCGGCATCATTGATACCGGCATTGACTACACGCATGCGAACTTCGGCGGATCGGGCAATCCGGCGGACTACACCAAGATCAATCCCGATGTGGTCACAGCCGGTACATTTCCCACCGCGAAGGTGAGGGGCGGTATCGATTTCGCCGGGCACACGTATGACGCGCGGGATCCGGCCAGTGTGCCCAAGCCCGATGCAAATCCCCTCGACGTGGTCGGACACGGGAGCCATGTCGCGGGAACCGCTGCGGGTTTCGGTGTAGCCGGAAAAATCGGCCCAGGCGTGGCGCCAGCGGCCGACTTGTACGCGATCAAGGTGTTCGGCGACCTGGGCGGCTCCACCAATCTGACTTCTCAGGGCATCGAGTGGGCTCTGGATCCGAACGGCGACGGCGACATGAGCGATCACATGGACGTGATCAATATGAGCCTGGGTTCGGATTTCGCGGAACCCAATGATCCGTCCGCAATCTCCTCGCAACACGCTTCCGATCTGGGCATCGTGGTCGTCGCCTCATCGGGCAACGCCGGAGCCGTACCGTACGTGACCGGCGCTCCCGCAGATGCGCCAAACGCGATCTCCGTGGCCGCCAGTATTCCGGGAGGGCGCGTCTATTCGCGCGTGACTGTAACAGCGCCGGCCAGCGTCGCCGGTACCAAGAACAATCTGGAAGGTGCCGGCCCGGTGCAGCTGAAGGATATCGGGCCGGTCTCAGGTGCGTTGATCAACAGCGTCCCGACGAATGGCTGCACGCCCTTCACCAATGCGAGCGATGTAGCTGGTGGCATTGCGTTCGTCATGCGCGGAACCTGCACCTTCGATGCGAAATACGTGAATGCCCAAGCGGCGGGTGCGCGCGCCATCGTCGTCTACAACGACGGAGCCACTGCGGCTCGCGTCGATCCTCTCGTCATGGCCACAACGACACCAACCATTGCCATCCCGGGAGTGATGATCAGCTCGACTGACGGCTTCCCGCTTGCCGCGGCGGCGACTACCGCGGCCAGTCCGGTTAAGGTAACGCTTGACGTGGGTCCGGATCCGACGAAGGACGACCAGATCACATCGTTCTCATCACGCGGACCTGGCCCGGGAGGTACGCACTTCAAGCCTGAGATTTCGGCACCGGGATTCAGCATTGTGTCCACGGCAGTCGGTACTGGAACTGAAGGCGTGTCATTTCAAGGAACGTCAATGGCCGCGCCGCATGTCACCGGCTCCGCCGCATTACTGCGCCAGCTGCATCCGAAATTCGGCCCAGGCGCGATCAAGGCCCTGCTGCTGAATTCAACAGTGAACGCGAATCCGTCGGGAGATACCGATCTTGCCCGCCAGGGTGTGGGTGTTGTACGGGTCGACCGCGCTGCGGCGCTGACGAGCTACGCAAGTCCTGGCGGAGTGTCGTTCGGCCGCCTCAATCCAGTGGTACCCATCGTTCGTTCGCGGTCGGTCAAGCTGACGGACTTCGGAGGACACTCGCGGTTCTTCACAGTGAAGAGCGTCCCGCACAAGACTTACCCCGGTGTCCAGGTAAGCTGCCCATCGTCCGTAACGGTCCGGCCCAATCGCTCCAACGAATTCGACATCAATCTGTCGTTCGATCCGCGTGTGGCCCTGACCAAGGGGGTCTCCGACAACTGGTTCATCAGCGAGACAGAAGTCGACGGTTGGTGTGTGTTGAGCGACGGCAAAGATACCTTGCGGGTGGGTTACCTCGCATCGGTTGATGCGGCTTCGCTGATGATTTCCCACCGTACGTCGCGCAACACGATTGCGCTGGCAAATGTGGGACCCTCCGTGGGTCTCGCCGAGGGCTTCACCCTCGTAGGAACCGGCAAGCATTCTGACGATGGCGATGAAGACGAGAAGGACACATCAACAACGCCGGCCCCCAGCAACACCATCGCGCAGCTCGGCGTGCGGCACAATACCGTAGGGGGCAACGACACGTTCCAGTTCGGAATCGCGCTGAACCACATCTTTCAGAACCTGTCCGCTGCGAAATTCACGCTGCTGCTGGATACCAACAATGACGGTGTCGACGACGTCGAGCTCGACGGAGCCGACATATCAACATTCGATCCGAATCAACCGGTCGGGACTTTCGTGACGGCCCAGTTCGACCTGAAAACCGGCAACGGCTTCCTCGACTGGCCGGGCATCTGGGACTTCAACGATCGCGTCGCTACGCTGACCTACACGACGGCTGCGAATACCGGTACCCAGGGCACGGGTCTGGTGCCGCCGAAGTTCAGCTACCACCTGACTCTTGTGAACTCAGACGGCTCGACCGACGTCATCCATGGCACGGTTGACATGTCGAAGGAAGTGGTTCCCGATCTCAACGACTTCACGCTCAATCCGGGTGAGGTCGCCAACGTCGGATTCTCGCGCGTTGGCACGACATTATGGCTCTACCCGGGGAATTCACCGCGCAGCCAGGTCAATGTCGTAACGGTCGGCAAAAAGGAAGACTAACGGCGGCCATAACCCGCTCGGGCGGCAGACCAGAGCCCGACTACAGGCGTTACGCGAAGGGCCACGGCAACGTGGCCCTTCGTGCTTTCTGCAGGCTCGAGGCGCGCATCATTCGGCGTCAATCGCCGGGCAGGCGATGACACGATGCAGATCCGTGTTGAACGTGTACTGCCGTCCGCCGTGCTCCAGCTTGATTTTGAAGCCGGATACCCGGCCCGAGACCGACTGGGTAGGTGATAGACATCCAAGGCCGGTGTCGGGCCAGACCTGCGGCTCGAAGCCCACCACGTTGATCTGCTCCGCGGGAGCATGCACGACTGACGCGAGCATCTCCCTCGCACGCTGCGTCATCAAATCGATGCCGCGCAGCGGGACGACGGGACGTGTGAGCCCGCCCTTGCCGGTACAAACAATCGACCGATTTCCGGCAATATGAACAAAGTAGTTTCCTTGGGTGCCGTGCAGCTCGATCCGATAGCCCGGCGTCAGTACTTGAAGGTACTGAATGCCCGCTTGGGGACAACCCAGGCTCGAGTCGGGCCAGGTCACCGGTTCGGCGCGCGTGACCGTCAGCAGGGATGGATCGACGCCCGCCGTCCGCAGAGTTTCCCGCGCGCGGGCGATCGCGAGGTCGCGTTTTTCGACATCGAGCCCTTGCAACGCATCGGCTGTGTGCTCGGTTCCGGGCCCAGCGCTTGCGACGGGGCACGCGATGGTAAAAAAAGTGCACCCCTGTAGCACCAACCAACCTACGAAACCAGTGCGGCGGAGAGTGATGTGAGCCATATCTACAAGTTCCGATCCGGGCCTTGCGAGCGTGCGTCGCCGCGGGGCATTTTGCAACTCGGAATATCACACCGCCTCGCACTCTGCGTGGCGCTCGCTTTGGCATTTCTCGGCGGCTGCGCCTCGCTGCCTCCCGGCTCGAGCTATCCCAAGACCCACTCGGTATCCTTGTCCGACCCGCAAACGACCCGGTTCGGCCGCCAATTTGCGAACGCCGCACAGAAGAATCCCGGACATTCGGGATTTCGCATTTTCAATGTCGGCATCGACGGATTCCTGCTGCGCCTGGAAATGATCAATGCAGCCGAGCGAACCCTGGATCTTCAGTACTACATTTTCCGCGGCGACGAATCGGGTGTTCTGATCACCGACGCGCTCCTGCGAGCTTCGGACCGCGGCGTGCGCGTGCGAGTGCTGGTTGACGAGGGCGAATCGGTGCGAGGGGACGAGCAGCTTTTCAGACTCGCCGGGCACGCAAACATTGAGATCCGCGTTTTCAATCCGTGGGCCTACCGCGGCCACAGCAAATTCATTCGCGACGCCGAGTACCTCCTGCGGCATTCCCGGCTCGACTACCGGATGCACAACAAGCTGTTCGTAGCGGATGGCTCGGTTGGACTGCTGGGCGGCCGCAATATCGGCGATCAGTATTTCCAGATCGATCCCGAATCCCAGTTTGCCGACGACGATGTGTTTGCCGTCGGCCCGATCACACACGAGCTCTCGTCTGAATTCGACGAATTCTGGAACTGCGCGTTCGCCATTCCTGCGGAAGCTCTCCAACACCGCAAAACCGGCGACGTGGCGGCTTATTCAACGAGCCACTATCGCCCCAGAGAGGCTCCAAAACTCAAATCCGCAGGGCTGAACTATGCCGAGAAGCTCGCAACAGGCGAGCCGCTGGCCGGATTGATGTCGGGTGCGCTGTCCCTCGTCTGGGCGGACGCCCAGTTCGTAAGCGATCCACCGGACAAAAAGAAACTCGCGGCGGCGGGAACGCGGGTGGGGAATCTGATGTACAAGCCGGTGGCGGAGATGGCGCGCCAAGTGAAGTCGGAGTTGATTATCGTCTCACCCTACTTCGTGCCCTCCAAAGACGAGCTGGGTCTATTGCACTCGCACCGTCAACACGGAATTCGCGTACGTGCGCTGACCAACTCACTCGAGTCGAATCCCGAAACCGCGGCCCATGCCGGCTACATGCACTACCGGGTCGAGCTGTTGCGGGACGGAGTGCAGTTGTATGAGGTCCGTTCCCTGCTGGGCAACACCCGGGGCAGTGGGCAATCCGCGCGGGTGTCCAGGTACGGCAACTATTCCCTGCACGCGAAACTCTACGTGATGGACACCAAGGAGCTCTACATCGGCTCGATGAACTTCGATGCCAGGTCGCGGCGCCTGAACACGGAGATGGGCCTCATCATTCACGATGGCGAGCTGGCCCAACAGGAGGCCAGTCGTTTCGAGGCCATGATCCGGCCTGAAAACGCCTATTCCGTTGAGCTGCGGCCCGGGAGCTCGTCCCGGTTGGTCTGGCATACCGTCGAGAATGGGCAGCCCGTTGACTACGACCGCGAGCCGGCGCGCAATACCTGGCACCGGGTGAAAGCCAGGTTGCTGTCCTTTCTGCCGCTGGATCCGGAACTATGACGTTACGCGCGTTGACACTCTTTGCGATCCTGAGCGCGATTCCATTCACGATCGTGAGAGCACAGCCACCAAACGTACAGGCCGAGATCGAGTATTTGCTGCAGCACATCGAGACGTCCGGCTGCGCCTTCTATCGCAATGGAAGCTGGTATGACGGGGCAAGCGCGCGGGCACATCTACGCACCAAATATGACTACCTGGCTAAGCGGCAACTCATCAATACCGCGGAAAACTTCATCGACAAAGCCGCCACAAAGAGCAGCATCAGCGGAAAGCCCTACAAAATCAGATGCGCGGACAACGTGGAAGTTGAAAGCGGCCCGTGGTTACACCAGGTGCTTTGGCAATATCGCACTTCCGGGCGCACTTCCGGGCGGGCCTCCGGCCAACCGCTACGGCCTGACGGCTAGCAGCACGCTCTCGTCCGCGGGGTGCGATATCTCGCCCTGACGACACAGTCCTCAATTGCGGTGACGGCATAGACCATAAAGAACCGTACGCATCAGATCGGCCGTCCGCGCCCAAATGGATTCGCATTCGCGAGGGGACGGAATCATGACTGCCATGCGCGCGCATCTCGTGAGATTTTCTGTGCTGGCAGCGGCAGTATTCGCCGCCGCTTCGGCGAGCGCCGGGGACGTCACCCCGCCGATCCAAATCAAGCTCGTGAGTGCTGCCGATCAGCCGCATCCCCAGGGCCCTCGCTACCAGATAGACCCAACAGCGGACCTGCGCAGGACATTCCCCAAGGCATCACAGATCAGCGTTGGGGTAGCGGTCGTTCCCGATCCGCTGGTGCCGCGATATCGACGCTTGTACGACCTCTCCGTGGAGGCGATCGAGCTGGGCATGTTGAATGCCGGGTATGTGCTCGATCGCTATTCATTGCCCTGGGACGGGAAATTGAAGGCTGAGTCGCCTCAAAAGGACAATCCCGGCACTGACACCCCATCCTCCGGGGAAGCGCCTCCAGAGAAGAGCGACGACGCACTGCCCTATGGATTGCTGGTCTTTCGCTGTGATGCGTGGCGCCGGGGCGAGTGCT
>JAQGOF010000207.1 GCA_028293745.1 Gammaproteobacteria bacterium
CACTCATCCCGGCGCCGCAGCTCGAGCCTGCGAAGTGCCCGGGATAGATTTCGAGATCGTCGGGAAGTGTTAGCAGCTTCGTATGCAGGCTCACGAAGAGCTCGCGCGCATTTTCGCGGGCTCGCCCGGGTAGGTCGGGCCGGCCTACCGCGCCGACAAAGAGCGTATCGCCGGTCAGCACGAACCAAGGATCCGGACCGCGCCGCAAGTCCTTGACGAGCAGACACACACTCTCGGGCGAGTGTCCGGGCGTATGCACGACTGTCACGCGCGTGTTACCGAGTTCGATTTCCTCGCTATCGTGCAACGTCGTGAATGGAACGTTGATATCCGCGGCTTCGTGCAGGCAGTAGCGGGCGTCTGCGCGGCGTGCCAACTCGAATCCGCCCGAGCGGTGATCGGCATGCACGTGCGTGTCTATCACGTGCGTAATGCGCATTCCTTTCGCTTCGGCGAACTCGATATAGGCGCTGACGTCGCGTGCCTGCGGATCGATCACCGTGCATTTTCCCAACGTCCCGCAACCCAACAGGTAGGCCGCGCACCCGGTGTCGAAGTAGTAGAAGGGCTTGAAGATCATGGGACCTCCGCTCGTGATTTCTCGACACGCCAACCGCGCGCACGCCAATCTATGACACCTTCCTCCATCCGGTGCGCACGAAATCCTTTCTTCCGCAGCAGTTCCACCGCTTCGATTGCCATGACGCACTGCGGACCACGGCAGTACGCCACGATCTCGCGGTTCTTGGGGAGCTCGGCGAGCCGCTTCCTAAGCTCGCTCACCGGAACGGAGCGGGCGCCGGGAATATGGCCCGCGTGGTATTCGTCTTCGGGGCGCACGTCTAGCACCGTGACGTCGCCATTGCGTACGCGTTGCATGAGCTCCTTGCCAGATACCCGCTCCAGGGCGCCCCGCGCCTTCAGGTAAGCGTGCATGATGGCGCCGATTTCTGCGAAGCGAACTTCCGCAAGCGCGGGACGCGACCGAAAGATCAGCCTGGCGTGTCCATTCGATACCTTGTCCGGTTCGTGATCGCGATTGCGTCTGACCTCATTGAGCTTCGTTCTGCTTGAGCACTGTTCAGGGGGCCGTGACTGTGACGATTTCGCTCCTGGTACTGTTGACGATCGCGACGAGCTCGCCTTTTTCGGCGGCCGAAACCCTGAACTTTTCCAGCGTCTTGTTGAAGTCAGCCAACATCGCCTGCCATTCCCGTTCCGAAATGTGGAGGTGCTCGTGACTCGACCGCATATCACGGCCGACGTATTTGCACGGGCCGCCCGTCACCTGACATACGAGCGTCGTCACGTGGAACTTGAGTCCTTGGGCCGGCACGCGCTGGCGGGCCTCCTTGATGGCCGAATTGGCATTGAGCGTGTCATTGACCAACAGACGCCCGATGAAATCATCGACGACCACGGCAATGGGGTATGCGCCGCCGAGCCGGTCGTAGAGGCTCTTCGCGGCCGGCGAACCTGCGGGCGGGGCGATGCTCACGGGCCGGGAGGCATTGCGGATCAGTCGTCGTCTCGCTTTCCCGTATAGGTGTCATTTCCCATCGTCGGATATGGTTTGGATCCCATCATGCCCGTCCAAAGCACCCTGTTGAACCGGGCTGGGGGAACGCGATCCGCGTCCGAGAAGTCGAAACCGGCCGTGACCCTCGCCCAGTACGCTGCGTTGTGCCTCGGCTTGATGTTCGGCCCTTGCGCAAACCTCACGGCCTGCTTACCTGATTCACCTTGCGCAAGCAGCGTCGTCGTCATGAGAACGGTCGACGCGGTCGCTGAATAGGTCCAGGCGCCCGACGACTCGATGTCGAACACTTTTGACATCGGGCGCTGAAAGGCCGTGTTCAGGTTGATGTGTGGTGTACCCAGCACGTCCTCAATGGTACGGAGCGCGTTGACCTGGGTGTAGTGCGTGCTTACAACCGCCCCCTGCTTCACATACGCACCGACAACATAGGTTGTGGCGCGGTGCGAATCGACGTGGTCGGGACCATCCTGGCAGTCATCTTCCGTGACTATGATCAGAGTATTGGCTGCGTACGGGCTGTGCGCGACGGCCTCGACTAAGCGGCCGACAGCGAGATCGTCGTCGGCCTGCTGCGTTTCCGGCGTGTTGACGCCTGCCAGCGCCGTGGCAAAGGATCCCGTGTGGTCGTGACTGAAGCGAACCAGCGACAGGCTCGGCAGGTCTTTGTTGGTGACGTACATGTCGAACTCCCGCTTCCACTCGTTGTAGCGCCACAAATCCGGATAGTTCTGGTCGTAGCCGCGGAAGAAGCGGTCGGTCAGCGGGGCCAGGGAGGGCGCGAGCGGCGCGACCTGCACGATGTTGGCCGCGAAAGGATCGGATACCGGCAATGCCTTCGTGCCGATGCTGCCGATGTTATTTACAAGGAACCCATAGTTGCGAACGGTCCCGCCGGCCTGTAGTACGGCATCGAAGATATAGCCGTTCTGGATTCCAAACGGCGCGTCGGAGGAGGCGTGGTTACCGGTGCCAGTCAACAAGTTGGCAGTACCGCCTGGAAGGCCCGCCGACGCACTGCTGTAGTTGGTGGTTCCGGCTGGCCCGGCAGCGGCATCGCGCTGAGCTACGGTAGCCAGGTTCACAGGTACATTGCGGTTCGATCCCTCCGACTCATAGGACAAGCCGCGGTTGACGGATGCGTAGTTGATCTGTTGCGTGATCGTTTCCGTGTTCGTGACACGACCTTGTAGCGCCCAAGACCATCCGTCCATGCTGCCATCGCCGGGGTCCGTGAAATTATCCAGCGTAACGAATTTCGTCGCCAGGCTGTGAAAGTTCGGCGTGATGCTCGCGCCGAATTGGGTCAGTCCCGAGTCGCCGTTCGAACCGTTGCCTAAGTCGCCCAAAACCTGGTCGAACGTGCGATTTTCCTTGACGATGTAGATGACATGCTTGATGCGCTTACGCACAAAGCGCATAACCTCTGCGTCGTCCTCGACCGGTTCGGCGCTGTAGAAGTTGTTCTGGGCGACCTTCCCGGTGAGTACCGGCAAGTCGGCCGACGTCGGCACGGGCGCACTGACCAGGGAGGCGCGCTCCAATTGGAACTGATATTGGTTCGATGCCCTGGCAGCGGCCGCGGCGGCATCATTACCGCCCGGATAGGTGATGCTCGTGAGCAGAGCTGTATTCCCATACAAGTGACCGGGATTTGGGCCGGTGGCACTCTTCCCGTTGACGATGTACATCCAGGTCCCATCGGCACTGAATGTGACGTCATGCGGCTCGTAGGCAGTCGGGATGAGCCCGGTGACTTTGTTGGCTTGCCTGCCGGTCAGCGATATCACGGCGATCGAGTTCGCGGCTGCATTGACGGCGTATAGCAATCCACCGTCTGGTGAGATCGTTACCGAAAACGTCGCGGCTCCGGTGTAATGAGGCTGCTCACGACCGAATTCCGCTTCATTCTCTTCACTATGTCGGCCCAGCATACCGGCCGGAGCCCGCGTGTCGATATTGCTGATCACTGTGTTGGTCGAGGTGTCAATGACCGCGACCTGGTCCGCGTTATCCTGCGCCACGTAGAGCTTGTACCCCGATCGGTCGAGCGTCATCCCGAGTGCGTTACCGTCGAGTTTTATCCGCCCGAGCAAATGCCCCGCGCTGGGGGAGGAAATGTCGACAGCGATGACTTCACGATCGCGATCCGACGACACATAGGCCGTACCGTTGCCCTTTACGACTACCGCAAATGGGTAGGTGCCGCCGACGCCGGCGTCTGTGCCCTCGTTGTTGGCAAAATACGGGCGCAGATCGTGCTCGTAGCGGACGGTTCGTGTTGAGGTGTCGATCACACTGATCGAATCGTTGTAGTTGTTGGCGACGACAAGCGTCTTGCCGTCGATGGAAATGCCCATGCCGCTGGCGTTGGGCTGGACACCGAGACCGACGCCCTTGCCGCCGTGCCCCAGGGGGATCGTCGTTGCAAGCGACCAGGTGCCGCCCGTCACGGTGTATGCGTACACGACGTCGTCTTTGCCTCCCGCAGCGTAAAGCATCTTCCCGTCCGGCGAAAAGACGAGGCCCACATGGGCGTTAGTCTGCGGTATCACTTGCAAGAGAGCGGGCTTGGTCTTGTTAGCGCCCGCCACATTGTAGAGGAAGATGTACTGCGTCGAGTTGGCTGTGTCGACGGTACCGTCCGGCTTATCCAGCGAGTTCTGGCCGGCGCAGATGATCGCCAGCGTCTTGCCGTCCGGGCTGAGCTGCGATCGCACCGCCTCGCCAGCAACGAAATTGGGGTATGTGGGCAAACCAGGGTTCAGAAACTGTTGAGCCGCGCCGCGGATGAACGTCGGCGTGATGTACTGGCCGGTCGGCAGCTGCAGCGCTCTGTTCCGCTCGGGTAGTTCGGCGTGCGCC
Organism: Gammaproteobacteria bacterium; assembly: GCA_028293745.1. GTDB lineage: Bacteria > Pseudomonadota > Gammaproteobacteria > Steroidobacterales > Steroidobacteraceae > 13-2-20CM-66-19. Next base: position 4,403 of record JAQGOF010000207.1, read on the forward strand.
TGCGTGACGATCTGAATCACTGAGGCGAGGATGGCTACCTTGAGCAAACTTTGTAACTTTTGCTTCTTCATTCTGGCTTCTCCCCGAGTGCTAAGAATCACAGTTCGCAATACACATCGGAGTGTCCACAATGAAGATGACAACAAGATGTAGCGTAGAGGTCTGCCGGAGGGAAACGCTCCAACTCGTCCATCAGCTCGTCGACCATCGAGAGGCGGTGGCTTATACTGAGCAGTCACTGGGGCGATCGTGGCCACGGCTCGTTTGAGCAAGTTGCGACAGTTCTGGCGTGTGCGCCTCGTATGGGCTGTGCGCACGCGGCGCCAAGATTGTCAAACTATTTAGATGCATCCAATGGATGTTCCCACCCGTAAGAGGCAAGTGGCACACTGGTTTTTCGCTGATGCCATGGGCGATTCGTTGCGGGAGAGCGGCGTCGGCATGACGGCGTTTTTCAGGTGTTTCGATTCTTTCAATTTCACTGTGTTCGTCGCTTATAGGACCCAAGGGCAGTTCATGCGCAACGTTTCCCGAGTGGCCCTATGGGCGTTGCTGTTATCACCGGCGCTGGCTGTGGCACATCCAGCCGGCGCGGCGCTTAGCGGCTGGAATGACGGATTCAACCATCCCTTACATGGCTGGGATCATCTGCTGGCGATGATCGCAGTGGGTCTCTGGGCGGCGCAGCAGCGGGGTCGCCTCGTGTGGACGATCCCGGTAACCTTCGTCAGCGTCATGAGCCTCGGCGGGATCGCCGGCGTGTCAGGGCTCACGCTACCGGGAGTCGATTTCGTCATTGTGCTCTCGGTGGTCGTTCTCGGTGCACTTGTGGTGCGGCGAACTGTGCTGCCATCGCGTCTCGGCTTGGTACTGGTAGGCGCCTTTGCATTTTTCCATGGTCTCGCCCACGGCGCGGAAATCCCTCACTCGGCCCCTTTTGTTACGTTTGGTCTCGGATTCATTCTCGCGACTTTTCTGTTGCACGCTGTCGGACTGGTGACCGGCCGTTATTCGGCATGCCTGCTTGCATTGCTAGTAGGGGGAGCGGCGTTGGCTGACGAGGTGCCTACCGCGTCGAGCGCCAATGAAGTCGCGGGGGAGGCGAGTGTGCACGCGTCGGCTCTGGATGAGGTCCTTGTGCTTGGGCGTGGGGACAGTCTGGTCGGCATTGCGGATTCAGCATCCGAGGGCAACATCGGACAGGCGCAATTGGAGGCGCGCCCCATTCTGCGTCCCGGAGAGGTCTTGGAGACCGTGCCCGGGCTCATTGTTTCCCAGCATAGCGGTGAAGGGAAGGCGAATCAGTATTACCTCCGCGGTTTCAATCTGGACCACGGCACGGACTTCCTCACGCAGATAGACGGCGTGCCGGTCAATCTCGTCAGTCACGCGCATGGCCAAGGGTGGACCGATACGGGATTTTTGATACCGGATCTGGTCCGCACGATTGGGTATCAAAAAGGGGTTTATTACGCCGAGAACGGCGATCTTTCCAGCGCCGGTGCGGCGAACATCCAATACGTCAACGATCTTTCCAACAGTCTGGTGAAGCTCGAGGGTGGTAGCTTCAACTATGCTCGAGCGCTGCTCGCGTCGTCGCACAAATTCGGCGATGGGCAGCTTCTGTATGCCCTGGAGGGCAACTACAACGATGGCCCATGGCAGCACGGAAATCATTACCGCAAGGGAACCGGCGTGTTGCGTTACAGCCGCGAGTACGACCAATCCGGTTCGGACCTCACTTTCATGGGCTACAAGGCGAAGTGGAACGCCACGGACCAAATCGCCTTGCGTGCGGTGAGCACAGGTATCATCGACCGTTTCGGGGCCTTGGATCCAACCGATGGCGGTAATAGCCAACGCTACAGTCTCACTGCCCAGTGGCATCGCCAGGACACGCACAGCGCAACGAAATTCCTCGCGTACGGCTACTACTACGACCTCGATTTATTTTCCGATTTCACCTACTTTCTGTCCAATCCGGTGCGGGGCGATCAGTTCGAGCAGCCGGACAAGCGCTGGGTGTCCGGCCTGAAACTGGCGCACTCGCTGTTCCACGCCATCGGCCATGCGAGTTCCACGAGTACCGTCGGCCTGCAGGTTCGCAATGACAGTATCCACAATGGCCTGTTCCTGACCGAGGCGCGTCAGCGCTATGACCGGGTGCGCCAGGATTTCGTGCGGGAAACCAGTCTTGGCGTCTACTTCAGCAATAGGACGAGTTGGACTGAATGGTTTCGTAGCACTGTGGGTCTACGCTACGATGCATTTCGCTTTGGGGTAGACAGTACCCTTCCGGAAAACTCCGGCGTCCGCACCGCGGGTCTCGTCAGCCCCAAGATCAACCTCGTCTTCGGTCCGTGGAAGAAGACAGAGATATATGCGAGCGGTGGCTTCGGTTTTCACAGCAATGACGCGCGCGGGGTGAATACGCGCGTAGATCCTGCGACGGGCTCCCCAATCGATTCCAGTGGTCAGCCGGTCAAGCCCGCGCAGCCACTCGTGCGTAGCAAAGGCGCAGAGATCGGAGTGCGTACAAACTGGTTCCCCGAGCTGCAGAGCACGGTCACCGCCTGGTTGCTCAACTTGGACTCTGAGCTGGTGTTTTCAGGGGATGCCGGTACTACGCAGGCAAGCCGTCCGAGCCGTCGCTACGGGGTTGAGCTGGCGAATTACTATTCTCCGTACCCGTGGCTCACGCTGGACGCCGACGTCAGCCTGTCTCATACACGCTTCACCGAGAGCGCACCTGAGGGTCCGTACGTACCCGGGTCGGTGGAATCGGTGATAGCAGCCGGCGCAACTGTGCACGACCCGCGAGGTTTCTTTGGCGGTGTGCGGTTACGTTACTTCGGACCGCGCCCGCTTATCGAGGACGATAGTGTGAGGTCTCACAGTACGTCGCTGCTCAGTGCTGATGCCGGCTATGACTTGAATGAGCATTGGCGACTTCAAGCGGAAGTCTTCAACGTACTCAATCGAAAGAGCAGTGCCATTGACTACTACTACACGTCCCGGTTGCCGGGGGAGCCGCTCGACGGCGCAAACGATATCCACTTTCATCCGGTCGAACCCATCAGCTTTCGTGTAGGGGTCACTGGTCGATTCTGAGTTTGAAAAGGCGCACCGGGACGAGGTTTGTAGCCGCAAGATCCTGAACGAAGTGTCCTCGCAGTTCGCAGTCGCACAGGTCATTGCGCGCGCGCCGTGCTACAGCAGGGCTGGGCGGCTTGCACGGGTGGGCAGGGGACAGATCCATAGGAACAGAAAACGCAACAGTGACCGGGCTTCGGCCGCAGCATCGTGTTGCAACCTGCGCACTGATGGAAGTAGATGCAGGCATCGGTTGGCATGGTTTCGATCTGCCGATGTCCGCAGTGGGGGCAGGTTAGTTCACTCGTTAGAATGACCTCAGCCGCCATTGCGCAGGATCTTTGCTGGAAAGCCGGCATTGCTCACCACGGTAGCCATTGCTGCCGCAGCACCCGTCAGGAGCGCGCAGCGCGGAGAATTGCTTGAAGGCGAAGCGTCCATGGGCGCATCATACATCCCGTACTACAGCAGAGGGGTTGAGCTTCCGCCCGGGCTCTTGTGCCGCCTCAAATTTGAGGGCACTCCGGCGGCGACCCTGGCCGCCATATACTTGAGCGCGACGGAACGCGGCTCGACTGAACTTACGCCGAGATCTGACATCTACATGGCTGGATCGCGGAGGGCAGAACAGGTAATGCGTCGGCTGACGGCCATTTTGGCAATCTGGTTAAGCCTCTTGGGCGTAGCCGTGCCCGTGCTGGCTTGCTCCATGGGAGTCGCCGGGGATGGCTGCTGCCCGTTAGGAACGGAGTCTGCGTGCGGTGGCGGTGAGTCGCAGTTAAATTCGACGACCGTCAGTCTGTGCTGCAGCGCCGGACCGGCCTCCGCGTCTGGGCCGTCGGTCGAATCAAGACGGACCATTCAGTCTCCCGTTCACCCCGGTACCCCCGAGCAGTTTGTTGTCAGCGCCTGGAGAACAACCCACCCCGACAGCGCCACACCGCAATTTATCGTTCAATCCTCAATTCGGCAGCACCGCGCAGATGCCGCACTGACGTATCTGCGTACCGGACGACTGCGCCTTTAGATCCCTCATCGCGAACACCGGCCCTTGCGTCCAGGCAGCCGGATCGTTCGTCGTTCAGATCATTCGATGTTGATCCGTCCCTGCTCAGGCTGGCGCGCCTGGGTGATGGGCTGGTCGTATCAAGAATCAGACTTCTGACATGAGGGAATTACCATGAACCGTTTTACAGATAGGTTGATCAAGGTCGGAGCCATCGCCACGCTGGCTGTAGGCTCTTACGCGTTACCTGCTCTGACGCTTGCGGCGCCTTCCACCAACACAGTCGCAATCACTGCAGCAGACAAGGCCGATCATTACCTGAAGATGGAAGCCTACTATCGAGCCCGCATGCGGGTGGACGAGAAACATTCGATGCAGTTGTTCACCCTGGCCAATTATTGCTATCACAAGGCGCAAACGTTCCGAATGGCTGCGTTGGACACCGGAGCCGCTCCCCGAATCTGACCTAAGCGGTGTCATGAAGGCGCAGGTTGATCAGCTGGCAAGCGGGGCCGGCGGACTTGCCGGCCCCCGCCGTGCCTGCAACTCGTGCGTTTGCAGAGGTTAAAGTGAGATCATGCGCACACAAAGAACTGAATTCTCGCCCTATAGACAGACGGCGTTGGCAGAATGTGGGTTCCTATTGTGGCCAGCGCGGCGTTCCGGCTACCATGGGCCGGCAACACGGGAAATTATTTCTCGGTAGCGCCGGTCTCAAATACACATGCGCAGGTTCAGGCTACTGACCGTTCTTTTGACCTTGCTGACGCTGCCCGGCTACGGGTTGGCGGGGCTTGCGCACGTCCGCAGCTGCCAGGCGCAGATGAAGACCTCCGATCGCGTCGCTATGGCCGGCGATTGCTGTCCGGGAAAGGCCGACCAGGGCGCTCCGTGTAAGCGATTCGGCGACGCGCCTGGAAAGAACGGGTCCTGCACGCCGTGCAAGGCCGGTTATAACTGCAAAAGCCCGCAAACGTACGAGCCAACGCACCTGGTGGCGATGCTCGTCGTACCGGCCCGACCGGTGCTAACCGCACAACTTCCAACACACGTCACTTCCCATAGCTCCAACGGGCTGTGGCGACCGCCTCGGTTCATCTGAACGGCATCTTGCCGGCCCGGCCGGCGCTCGCTCGAATCTAGCCCTTTCTCGGCCCGATGCGCGTGAGCGCTGCCGCTGTGCGCGGCTTTGCATGACCCATCGTCGCGCGAGCTGCGCGACGCCTAAGTCTTCCATGCTGGGAATTCGCGCCATGTTCAGATGTGTTCTGTTCGTTTGTTCTCTTGGAGTCACCGGCCTCGCGGTAGCCGAGCCGCTTACCTTCGATGCCGCACTGGATCTCGCGACTCGATCTTCACCCGACATCGCGGTGCAGACCGCGAGCGTCGAGGCGGCACAATCCGCCTCGGTCGCCGCTGGACGACTGCCCGATCCGAAGCTCACGGTCGGCGTTGAGAACTTCCCGGTCACCGGTGAGGAGCGGGGGAGTCTGACCCGAGACTTCATGACGATGCGCAAAGTGGGTCTGATGCAGGATGTGCCCAACGCGGGCAAGCGCGAGGCACGGTCTGCCGCAGCGGCGGCCGACGCCGAGCGTGCACAAGCGGAACGGCGCGTGAGCATTCTGACGGTGCGCCGGGATACAGCACTCGCCTGGCTCGCTCGCTATTACCTCGAGTGCCGCGGGTCGCTGTTCGATGAATTGGACCGCGAAAATCAACTCTTCGCGCGGTCCGTTCAGGCGCAGTTCGCAGGCGGTCGCGGCATGCCGGCCGATGTGGTTGCGCCTAAGCAGGAAGCGGCGGAACTCGCGGATCGCCGCGATGAGCTCATCAGTGAGATCGCCAAATCCAAAGCGACCCTGAGGCGGTGGACCGGACCTGCCGGCGATGAGCCACTCGCGGGCGATCCGCCGGCACTCGCTTTGGATACCGAGCACCTTCGTGGACACGTTCACGAGCACGCCGAATTGGCAGTGTTTGTCCCTATGACACAGATGGCGCAAGCCGAAGTGCACGAGGCGGAAGCCGCGAAGCGGCCCGACTGGGGCGTGGAGGTCGCGTATGGTCGGCGCGGGTCAGCCTTCAGCGATATGGTCTCCCTGCAGTTCACGCTGGACCTGCCGTTGTTCGCCCGTACTCGGCAAGACCCGCAAATTGCCGCGAAGCGCCAGGAACTCACCCGGGTCGAGGCGCAGCGCGAGGCGATGTTCCGCGACCATACCCAAGAGCTGGATGCTGAACTCGCCGAATACGAGGTGACCACACGCCAGCTGGCACGGCTGCGGGAGGCGCATCTGCCGCTCGCGCAACAGAAAGTCGACTACCAGTTCGCGAGTTACCGTGCCGGCAAGGCGGATCTGACCGCGGTGTTGAGCGCGCGCCGCGAATTGATCGACGAGCGGTTGAAGGAGATCGAGCTCGATGGCAAGCGTGCCGCGACGGCCGCGAAGTTGTATTTTTTCTACGGCGCTGGAGCGACCGACCCCAAGGCGTTTTCCAAAGAGGAGGGCTCGCGATGAACGCTGCTCCTCGAACGTTCCGGTCAGAAATCAAACGGGTGCCCGCGCTCGTCTGGATCGGCCTGATCATCGCAGTCGCGGTACTGAGCGCTGCTGGCGGCTATTGGTTCGCTCGGCACGGGGGTGGCCGAGCGGATCTCACGCATTCGGCGACGCAGAGTAGCTCGGCAGCGGTCGGGAGCTCCGATCGCCCCGCACTTTATTGGTACGACCCAATGGTGCCGAACCAACACTTCGACAAGCCCGGCAAGTCCCCGTTCATGGACATGCAGTTGGTGCCAAAGTACGCCGACGAAGGTGGCGCCAGCGGCGGTGTCCAGATCAGCCCCAACATCGTCCAGAATCTGGGGCTACGGATCGCCCCGGTCGAGCTCGGCCGCTTCTCGCAGCCGATCGAGGCGGTGGGCAACATCGTCTTTAACCAACGCAACGTGGCCATCGTACAGAGCCGCACGAATGGATTTGTCTCACGGGTGTACGGCCGGGCGCCGGCTGATGTGGTGCGCCGAGGCGCGCCGCTCGTCGATCTTCTAGTGCCCGAATGGGCGGGGGCGCAGGCCGAGTTCCTCGCGCTGCTGCGAAGCGGCGATCGCGATCTGATCGAGGCCGGCCGCCAGCGCCTGTTGCTGCTGGGCATGCCCCCAGAGTTGATTACTCGCATCGAAGCCAGTCAAAAACAGCAGGCGACAATCACGATCACTGCACCGTTCGCGGGCGCCATCGAATCCCTCGATGTTCGCGAGGGTATGACCGTCAGTGCAGGCGCCACGCTCGCCAGGATCAACGGGCTGCAGACGGTGTGGCTGGAAGCGGCGATTCCGGAGTCCCAGAGCGGACTGGTCGCGCCAGGGCAAACAGTCGAAGCGCAATTGGCGGCCTATTCCGGAGAAACTTTGAAGGGCCGGGTCATCGCGATCCTGCC
>JAQGOF010000150.1 GCA_028293745.1 Gammaproteobacteria bacterium
ATCCACTCGGGTGATCTTCCAGACTCCACTTTGGTTGCGCGAAGATTCGCGCAGACGATGATCATTCTCGTCGCCACTCCTCAATACATCTCACGACACGGAGCACCGGAATCGCCGGACGATCTCAGCCGCTTTCGAGCTGTCGTTTTTGTCGAGCGGGGCTCGGTACAGCCGTGGAGCTTTGGCTCCGGACAAGACGCGAAGCGTGTTATCCCCACAGGAGTCTTTCGAACCAACGATATCGAACAGATGCGGATGGGTGTCCTTGAACATCTGGGGATTGCCCAGGCGCCAGCATGGCTCTTCGCCGCAGAACTCCGAGAAGGTGTTGTTGTACGTCTTCTGACTCCCTTCGAACGAACTGTGCCGATCCTCGCGGTGCGACCTGCCAGCCGCCGGTTGTCCACCAAAGTACGCATTTTCATTGAGCACCTGGAGAAGACTTTCGCGCTCTGTTCCCAGTTCAATCCGCGGCCCAGCTAAAACTGTGGCAGGCTGGCCGGCCGTCGACCGGTGTAGATTTATCCTTCGCCGTCAGGCAGGATCGCGGCTTTGCAGCCTGGAGACCTTGACTAACATCGCGCGGCACGCCGACGCTACGCAGGTCGAGAGACGACTGGCAAGTGAGGGCAATCGCCTGACCCTCGACGTTCAGTTCAGGATACGGTGTGGGTGTCACGGAAGAGCAGCGCTCCGCTTGGCATTCCGGGAATGCGGGAACGGGTATCGCTGCTTGGAGGTGAGTTTCTGATCAGCGGAGCGCCGAACCGAGAAATTTAGCGCGCACCAGGACGAGATCCGGCTTATCGTTCTGGATATCCCGATGCCGTTATCAGGGGGCGAGGAAACGCCTCCGCGACATCCGCGCTGAGGTGCCTGTCGTTCTTGTGACCTGGACTCGACGAATCCGAAGCGGCCCGAAGACTGCGGCCGCGCCGGTTTAGTTAGCCCGCATTTCTGCAGAAGCCCTACACCTTCGATCAACTCCGCGGAGTCGTAGCAAAGGCATAGAGCCCTGAAAGGGAAAGCCTCGGCTCTGAGCAGTACCAGTCGACGGCGCGATCGTATGCGGAACAAAATGCCGCAGAACGCTGTAAGAAAACGCTCACAACCTAGGGCTAAAACGACAGGCCACGAAAAACGATGGCCTGTCCTACTGCTCGCGCGATCAGAAATAACCCTGCCCCGACGACGGCGGCTCCGATGGCTCGCGCCACGTGCTCACCGGCCGGTACGAGACGTTCCACGGTGATGGCTGCCGTCACGACAGCCATCGCGCGAAAGTCCATGACCCCGATGACGAGGAGGATCGCCATCAGATCGGCACAGCAGTAGCTGCAGTGGAGACCGAGGCGCAGGCCGTGTCGCCAAGCCGTGCCGGCGTCGGACGGCAGCGTACGGCCGCACCCTGGTACCTCCCGGCAGTCGGCAAGGTGATGTGCCTTCCACGCGGTGAACTGGAGCGCGCCGGCGATCAGGACGACCACACCGACCGCGATCGGTACGGCGCGCGCCAGCGCCGGCAGCTGCATCTCGACCGCAGCCAGCGCGACGCCCAGCGGAAAAGCCACCATTCCGAACACGGTCCAGACGAAGAAGTAACCCACGCCCACGAGCGCGGTCAGTCGACCGAGGCGCGTCTCGCCTTTCCTACGAACGGCCTGGCGGTAGCGCCACAGTGTTGGGACCAAGGACGGCAGCATCATCGCCACCATCATTACGACCCACATGCCAAGGAACAACGCCGCGGCGCCGGGCCACGTCTGTCCGGGCATCCGCATCCACGCCATCGACATCGTCCAGCCGCCGGGCATCGGCATCTCGGTCATCGCCGACATGGACCCGCACCAGACGATCGTTACCGCCGCACTGGCAGCGAACAGCAGCGCCGAGGCGCCAAAAAACGCTTGCTGGGAAGCTCGCTCGTCCATCGCGTGGCCGCCGCGCTCGTAGTTGTATTCGACGAGCCTTTTGCGCTGTTGCTCTTCGGTGAACGATACGTTGAAGTCGCTGCCGCGCGCCGCCTCGAGCGGCTCGAGCCGCGCGGCGAGCCAATCTTTACGTGTCCCGGTCGTGCGCGTCGCCATCGCTCTATGTCCTCAGGTATCTTGAGACGACCCGGTGGTCGTTCGTCATGAGATAGCCTAAGCGCCGGGTATCGAACGATGGGAGTTACAAGTGTGACGGGATTCCGATGGACTCGCTGCTCACTGCCGCGGCGATGCCACCAGCAACTAGTCGAAGCGGCCCTCGCCGGCGAGCTAGTGAGGGGACGCCTTCAGCAGACTCAAGGTCATCCGCTCGAGTTTCGGCACGTCGACGTCGAAGATTACCGTCACCGGCCGCTCGCCCAGCCCCGGGCCTTCATTGACAGACCAGCTCAGCGTGTCGCCGTAACCGGCGCTGAAGCTCGTATCGACATCCACCAGAAGTGTCGCACCGCGCGTTGTGATCGAAGGATCCAGCCACACGGCGACGGCGAGCTCGTCCCACATCGGATACGACTGTCCAAACTGGCCGAGATAGGCGGCGAAGGGCGCCTGACTCTTGGCGACCTCCTGGATGAACTCCGGCTTGAAGAAAGTTGCGGTCGTGGGATCGATGGGAACCTCGGTGATCTTCTTCCAAGGCTCGTGCAGCACGATCGAGGCGGCTTCCGGATCCCAGCGCATGTTGAACTCGCGCCGCGGTGCGTTGGCGTATTCGGCGGCAAAAGAATTATCGGCGGCAGTGGGCTTGAAGCTGCCTCCCATGAAGACCAACTCCTTGGCCAGGGAAGAGAACTCCGGGTCCAATCGCGAGGCGAGCGCCAGGTTGGTGAGGGGTCCTGCCGCCACGATGCTGACCTGGCCCGGAAACTCGCGCACCTTTCTCACAAGGAAACTGGCCGCGCTCTCGCGCGCCGGCTTGATCTTCGGTTCGCCCGCCGGGGAGGGCGGTACCAGGTATGGATCGGCGTGATAGGGGGAGCGACGCACCGTGCCTTCGGTCGGCCAGACCTCCGTCCACGCTCCCTTGTAAAACAGCTTGCCGTATAACGCCTCCCAGCGCTTGTTCCGGGGTTGCGTATTGACGAGCGGAAAGACTGCTCCGGGATAGACTGGAACTTCGGTGCGTTGGGCGATTTCCAACAGCCGCAACGTGTGGCTGACTTCCTCGTCGCGCCAGCCATCGCCGCTCGGAATCGTGATACCGAGCACTTCAACGTCCTTGGACTGCAGCAGCATCAGGATGGCCTGCATGTTCGAACCTGCCGGCCCGAACGCATCCTGATCGATGATGACCTTGCGTCGTGCACTGGTATCCGCAGCTACGGTGGAACCGCAGGCGAGGCTCATGATGAGCACGAGCAATGTCGAGAACACGGCCCTCGGACGCGCAAATGAATTCATCCGAGGATCTCCGCGATCGCGCACGCAACCGTTGCGGTCGCGCGCCGCAAGTCGTTCAACCGCAGGCACTCATCTGCGGCATGGCCGTTTGCCTCTGCCAACGTGCGCGGTCCCGCACCGTACAGCACAGTCGGGATACCAGCGTTGGCATAGTGACGGGCATCTGTGTAAAGCGGCACGCCGTGCTCAGCAATAGGCACGCCGAAGAAGGTTTCCCCGTGGCGTTGTAGTGCTTGTGTCAGCCGCTCGGCACCGGGGACATGCACTAACGGGAGTGCCAGCAGGACCCGGCGGATCTCGACTCGGATACCGCTGAATGCAGCCCCAGCGCGCTCAATGATTCCGCGCAACTCCGCCTCGGCCTGCTCCGGCTTTTCCTCCGGAATCATACGCCGGTCGATGCGAAAGGTGACGCGGTCGGGCACCACGTTGGTGTTGATGCCGCCCTCTATGAGCCCGACGTTGACCGTCGAATGAGTGATGCCCGAAACCGCTGAGCGGCGTGCTTTCAAACTCTCGCGGGAGTCGTAGATGCTCTTCAGGATGCCGGTTGTCGCCGCCAAGGCATCGACCCCCGACTCAGGCATTGCCGCATGACCCTGCCTCCCGCGGACAGTAACCTCCAAGTGCAGGCAACCATTGTGCGCGGTAGTGACTGCGTACGAAAAGCCCGCGCAAATGGCATAGTCGGGCTTGCTCAAGCCCTCGGCCAGCAGCCAGCGCGGACCGATTTCTCCTCCTACTTCCTCGTCGTAGGTGAAGTGGAGCTCGATGCTGCCATTAAGCGCCTGTCCGTTGTTGGCGAGCTCCTGCAATGCACGCAGCGCGTACGCGTAGGTTGCGAAGTCGGATTTGCTCACGGCAACTCCGCGGCCATACATGGTTGGCCCATGTGTCGGATCGCTTACTACCTCCGCTCCGTACGGATCACGTGTCCAACCCAAACCGGGTGGTACGACGTCGCCGTGGGCATTGAGCGCTATGCACGGCCCGCCGTTGCCGAAGCGATGCCGGACAATGAGATTGGTCGCCGAAATCATGCCAACCGCCCGGACGGAGTCGGCCGGCACCGGATGGGCTTCTACTGGCAGTCCCATCCCTTCCAACAAGGTCCGGACCCGCTGCGCATGTGCCGCGCAATCACCCGGAGGATTGTCGGTGGGAACCTTGACTACTTCGGCCAGAAAGTTGCACTCGGCGGCGAAGCCAGTGTTGACGATCTTGCCGACCTGCGTTTCGAGAGCGGATGTCATGATGGTACCGGGAAGTTCAATAGGAAGTCCTTGAAGGCGTAAGCGGCGAGATCGGCGTCGTCCGCACTGAGCGTTTCGGAAGGGTGATGGCTGATGCCCCCGTTGCCGCAGCGGACGAAGAGCATACCCATTTCGGTGACTCCTGCCATGACCATCGCGTCATGTCCGGCTCCGCTCGGGAGTCGCCGCACCTCGGCATTTCCGGTGACACGGCTGATGCTGTCGGCCCATAGCTGCTGCATCTTCGGAGCACAAGGGACGCAACCGACGTCCAACACCTTGCGCCACTGAATATCGACGTTTCGACGGGCAGCGATGCGCTCTGAATCGGCCAACACCGCCGCGAACGCTCCGTCTCGCACCTGGTCGCTGTCAGCGCGGATGTCAACACTCAGTTCGCATCGCCCAGGAATCACATTCATCGCACCAGAGGGAACCTGCATTTGTCCGACGGTACCTACCAGTCCTGGCGTGCCGCTGCAGCACTTCTCGATGGCAAGGACGAGTTCCGCTGCGGCCGCGGCTGCATCGCGGCGCAGATGCATAGGAACGGTTCCCGCGTGGCCCGCCAAGCCCGTAATCGACACGAGGCAACGGATGCTACCGGCTATTGAGGTGACGACACCGAGGGGCGCTGATTCGTTGAGCAACACGGGCCCTTGTTCGATGTGCACCTCTACGAAACCCAGGAGGTCCCCCGCGGCGAACGCTGCTGAGGGAATCTCTGCTGGATCCAAACCGGCCGCGCGTATGGCCTCCCGCAGCGTAGTTCCATCGGAATCGACGCTATCGAGCATGGCCGGATCGAATCGACCCGCCAGTGCGCGACTGCCCAGAAAGGTTGACTTGAAGCGGACACCTTCCTCTTCGGAAAAGGCCGCAATCGTCACGGTGTAGGGCAGTCGGACGCCGGCGCCGCGCAACTGCGCAACTACGGATATCGGGAGGAGGATCCCAAGGCGTCCGTCGAACTTCCCTGCGTCGACGACGGTGTCGTAGTGGGAGCCAGTCAACAGAGTAGGAGAGCTTGCAGCGGTGCCGACCCAGCGTCCAATGACGTTGCCTACGGCATCGACGTCGACCTGGAGTCCAGCCCCTAACATCCAGTCACGAATCAGCGCCGCGGTTGCGCGGTGTGCTGGGGTCAGATAGGAGCAGACGAGGGCATCCTGGCGTTCGCTGAAGCGCGCCAACTGTTCCGCCATGGCGATAATGCGGGACCCGAGCGGCTCGTCTACGAGGTCGGCGAGGCGGAATCCAGCAATGCGGGCGATCTCGCGTAGCGCGACCGCACGCTCGTGTTCGACAGTGTTCTCAACGCGCTCCTCAAGGGCTGCAATGACCGAGGCGCGATTGTGGCCCTTGACCGCGAGCACGAAGGGAAAGCCGAACTTCTGTGTATAAAATCCATTGAGCTGGTGCAATCGCGCGAATTCTTCAGGGGTGCACGCTGCAAGCCCCGCACCCTGCTGCTCCCGGGTGGACTCCGGGGTCAGCTCACCGCGTATTGCCGCTCGGCCCGCGAGCTCGGGATGCGCTCGGATCAATGCCAGTTGCTCATCGATGCTCGCGCGATCGACAGCCGCACACATGGCCGCATGGAGCGAGAGTCCCGAGTTGAACGGACGCGCGTGTGTAACGCGCTCGGGGACCCAAGGTGAGCGCTCGAATATGCCCGACAGTGCCGCAACGAATTGAGGCGGCGGCAGCGAATTGATCTCCTGGAGGGAAATCACGAGTGACTTTGTTCCGGGTGAAGGGTCGGCGCGGCACCAATGCCGGAGGTCGGCGCGTGCTCGGACCTCCAGTGCCTCGCGATGTCGACCCGTCGGCAAACCCATACGCGGTCGTGCTCCAGAACGTAGTCCAGGAATCGCTCCAGGGCCGCGATACGTCCCGGTCGTCCGATCAATCGGGCATGCAGTCCGACCGATAGCATCTTGGGGGCGTCAAGCCCGGCCGGATCTCCTTCGCGATAGAGCGTATCGAACGAGTCGCGCGCATAGTCAAAGAACTGTGTACCCGAGTTGAAACCCTGCACGGTCGCGAAACGCATGTCATTGCAGTCGAGCGTATAGGGCACGACCAGGTGGGGAACGCTGCGCGTACCGCCGTCGAGGGTGACTTCAGTCCAATAGGGGAGGTCGTCGGCGTACGAGTCCGAGTCGTAGAGGAATCCGCCATGCTCTGCGACCAGCCGCCGTGTATTCGGGCTGTCACGACCCGTGTACCAGCCCAGAGGCGCAGCGCCCGTCACCTCGGTAAGCATCGCGACAGCCTCCGCCAGATGCGTACGCTCAGTGCCTTCGTCGGTGAGCTGATAGCTGATCCAGCGCAGGCCGTGACCGGCGACCTCATGCCCGAGCTCGCGGTATGCGGCAGCCGCCTCCGGGTGACGCTTGAGAGCCACCGCGGCGGCAAAAACAGTAAGCGGCGCTTTGCGCCGCTCAAACGCGCGCAGAACTCGCCATAAGCCGGCCCGTGACCCGTACTCGAAGAGTGACTCCATGCTCATGTGACGCATGGGAAAAGGCTGCGCACCGATGATCTCCGACAGGAACGTTTCCGATGCGGCGTCACCATCCAACACGCAATTTTCCGCGCCTTCCTCGTGATTCAGAACGAACTGCACTGCGATACGGGCTGCAGCAGGCCAGCGGGCATGCGGAGGACTGCGTCCGTAACCTACGAGGTCGCGGGGATACTTCGGTGATGATTGGCTCATAACGCACGCCGGCCGTTGGAAAACACTGAGCGTAGGTCGACACTTTTCCCGCTTTGCTCTTCGAGCCTCAAATCGGCGAGGACCTGGTCGAGGTGCTGGGCCATGAGGCCAGGAGCACGGGGCTCCCGCCGCTCGAGCGCCAAGGCGAGCTCGCGATGCTCATCTGGTGGACAGCAGGGTGCACCGGGCTTCTGGTACACCGCGATGATCAGCGACGAGCGCGAGACCAGGTCGCGCAGCATGTCCATCAGGATCTGGTTGCCGGCAATCTCTGCAATGATCAGGTGAAACTCCCCGGAGAGCTTGAGTGAGGCGCGACGATCGCTTTGACGCCACACCGCCTGCTCACGAGCAACGTGGTCGTGGATCCGCTTACAGTCCGCCCGGCTCGCGGACTCGATGAAGCCCGCGACGGTTCCAGCTTCCAACACGCGCCGAGCGGCGAATACCTCGCGAGCCTCGCGGATCGACGGTTTGGAGACCATGGCCCCGCGATTGGGCATCAGCGTTACCACCCGCTCATGGGCCAGGCGTTGTAGCACCTGGCGCAACCGCGTCCGCCCGAGACCGAAGATCTCACACAGACGCTCCTCGACGAGGCGTGTCTCCGGCGGCAAACTGTTGTCGATGATCGCTGACCAGATCTGCTCGTAGACATCGTCCACGTTGGCACCGTTTGCCCCGTTGCGGCGCAATCTCAGGGACTTGGATATCGCACCCGCATCCGTTGGGGATACCGACACCGTGCGCGGTGTCCTGCCCTTGGCGGGCCCGGGCCCAGGCGAGCGGTATGCGCGCTTTCCGCGGGTGGGGGCGCCTGTAGTCACGCGACGCTGACCTCGCGGCCGAGAACATAGGTACGAGAGACAACCCGATCATCGCCCAAAGTCATTAGCACCAACAGCTTCTCGGCCAACGTGCGCGACTGTGCTGTGCGCCGCGCGATCAGCGGTGTAGCACGTAGGTTGAGGACTATGAAGTCCGCCTCCGCGCCGACCGCGAATCGGCCGACCTGGCCATCGAGGCCCAGAGCGCGAGCACCGCCCAAGGTGGCGAGATAGAACGCACGCAGAGGCGAGAGGTGTTGACGCGAGAGTTGTGAAACTTTGTAAGCATCGCCGAGTGTGCGCAGCATGCTGAAGCTGTTGCCCCCGCCGACATCGGTTGCTATTGAGAACTGCATCCCAGCGGCATCGGCGGCAGCTATGTCAAATAGCCCGCTGCCGAGATAGAGGTTGGAACAGGAGCAGAAAGCGGCAGACGCCCCGGATTCCGCCATCCGGGCGCGGTCGGCCTGATCCAGATGAATGCAGTGGGCATAAATCGCGCGCTCGCGGAGCAATCCATAACTGTCGTACACGTCCAGATAGCTGCGCGCCTGCGGAAACAGTTGCCTCACCCAGGCAATTTCTTCGAGGTTTTCCGCCACGTGGGTTTGAATGAGAGCGTCTGGAAACTCCTTCGCGAGTTGCCCGGCACTCTCCAGTTGCGCCTCGGATGAAGTAATTGCGGAGCGAGGCGTGATCGCGTACGACAGCCGCTCGTGTCCGTGCCACTTGTTGAGCAACTCGCGTGAGTCCTGCTCGCCACTGGGCACGGAGTCACGCAGATACTCGGGGGAGTTGCGATCCATCAGGATCTTGCCAGCAACCATGCGCATGCGCCGTGCGGCCGCCGATTGAAAGAAGGCATCCACGGAGGCGCGGTGAACGGTGCAGAACACCATCGCCGTCGTTGTGCCGTTGCGTACGAGCTCGTCGAGGAAGACCTCAGCGACCTCCCGCGCGTACACAGGGTCAGAGAACCGCCGCTCCGCGGGAAAGGTATAATCCTGCAACCAATCGAGCAGCTGGCGGCCTCCCGAGCCGATGACGTCGGTCTGCGGGTAGTGGATGTGAGTATCGACGAAACCGGGCATGAGGATGCTGTCGCCGTGACCGACGACCTCCAAATCTGCGGGCAGATTCGGGAGCAGTTCGTGTGCCGGACCAACCGCCGCGATGCGTCCGTCACGCGTGACCAACAATCCATCCTCGAGAAACTCGAAGCTGCCGGGGGCGTCATGCGCGCCCGGATCGGAGCGGAAGTGCAGAATGGCACCTCGATGCGCGCACGGTTGTGCGGTGTGGTCAGTGCGGAGCGCCACGGTCGATCCAAGTTAGCATTTCGTTTCGCTCTTCTTCGGTGATGCCGGTAATGTTGCCCAAGGGCATGGCGCGCGTGGCGATCTGCTGGCGCATCTGTTCGGTGTGCGCCAGGATGCGTTCGGCCGTATCGAGCAGCAGGCCGTTGGGAGCGGCAGTGAATCCCGCTTGGGTGGGACTGGCCGAGTGGCAGCTCGTGCAGCGTTGGGCCACGATGGCCTGAATACGCGCGAAGCTCCCGTTGGATGGGGATGCGGCGGTGGTCCCGGGGGGTTGCGGCATTAGTGCGACCGCAACGCCAGCGAGTGTCAGCAACCCCAGAGCGGCAGGTAGCGGCGACGTCCGGCCGTTACGGTCCTGCGCTTTGTGACGCGCGACGAAATAAAGCCGAAGCGAGACGCCGGCGACGCATATCGCGATCAACACCAGCCAGTTCTCGCGCGCTCCGTAGGTCATCGCATAGTGATGACTGATCATCACGAACAGCACGGGCAGGGTGAAATAGGTGTTGTGCGTAGAGCGCAGCTTACCTGCGATTCCGTGCTTGGGATCGGGCTGGCGCCCCTCCTGTTTGGCGCGCACGAGCTCGCGCTGACCAGGAATGATGACGAAGAAGACGTTCGCCACCATGATCGTGCCGAGCATTGCGCCGAACTCCATGTAGGCCCCACGTCCACTGAACAGGTGGCACAGCCCCCAGGCGGCTGCGGATAGCAGCACCGTGAGCACAGCTGAGAGAGCCAGCCCACTGCGACCCAGCGGCGAGCGGCACAAACCGTCGTAAACCAACCAACCGCCGACGAGAAACGCGACGCCAATGCCAATAGCAGTGGGCTTTGACAGGGCCGCCACTGTTGGATCGATCAGATACACCTCCGCCCGGCCGTAGTAGAGGAGGCACAGCAGAAAGAACCCGGAGAGAAAGGTGGTATAGGCTTCCCAGTAGAACCAGTGAAGCACGGGCGGCAGAGTTTCGGGCGCGACACGGTACTTGTGCGAGTTGTAGAAACCGCCACCATGCACGGACCACAACTCCCCAGCCACGCCACGCCGGACCAGCGCCGGATCGGTGGGCACCAGCAGGTGATTGTCGAGCCAGATGAAATAGAAGGATGAGCCTATCCAGGCGATCCCTGCCACCAGGTGCAGCCATCGGCCGAGAAGGCTCAGCCATTCCAGGAAGTAGGCGCTCATGGGTCAGTTGGCCTGCCGGCTGCCGAGCAGGCGGCACAGTCCGGCGCCGTGCATGCGCCGGCAACGACATCGGGCGTTGTGCCGGCCGCGGTGGTCCCGCGCGAACCGACCGCCGCCCCTGGCCCACGCGCATCCGCCGCCGCCCCGAGCCCACGCGCATCCACCGAGGGCGACACATTCAAGGCGCGCCCCTGTGCCGTGCACTCCAATCCTTGCAGCAGCTGCGCCGCCACGGCCACAGCGATGGCGGCCGGCCACTTGTTGTTGACTCCCTCAACCCCGATGGGCGAGACGAGCCGCGCAATCGTCTCAGCCGCGATGCCGTCCCGCGCCAATCGCGACCGGAATCGCGCGCCCTTGCTCTTGGAGCCTATCAGCCCGAGCCACGCAAAGTCGTTGCGCTCCAGAACCTTCCGACACAACGCGTAATCCAGGGCATGGTCGTGGGTCATCACGAGAAACCGTGCGCCAGGCGGTGCCGAGTTGACGGTGTTAGTTGGCGTCTGGACACACAGCGGATCGACATTGTCGGGCAAGGGGGTCGGCAAGAGTTCTGCTCTTGAGTCGATCCAAGTTACATCGAATGGCAGCTCGGCCATGAGGCGGATCAACGCTTGCGCCACGTGGCCTGCACCGTACAACCACAACGTCGCGCGGTCCCCCTCGATGGGCTCCAGCAGGGACGCATCCTCATCGCTGGTTGCCGAGAATTGCAAGCGTGGGCGAACGCCTCCATGCTGCACCAGTCTGCGGACCACACCCTGACCAGAAACCTCGGTCGCAATCGCGGCGACTGAGTCACGCGAGCCCGCGTGCGCCGCCCGCCGTAGAAAAGGCAGGTCGGCAGGCGTGAACCGTTCCAGCCACAAATGCACCACGCCGCCGCAGCATTGCGCCAATTCCCGACCCAACACGAGGCGGCGAAGTTGCACTGAGCGGGTCCCAAACGCGAGAAGCGACTGAGCAGCATGCATCGCTTGCCACTCCAGGTTGCCGCCGCCAATCGTTCCGTACGTTTCGCCTTGGGAAACCAGCATGCAGGCACCGGGCTCACGCGGAGCGGAACCCCGCACCTCGGCGATCAGCACGCGGATGACAACCGGCTCGCCCGCCTCGAGCAGACGACATACTGCGCGAGGCCAGGTGTCACCCAGAGCACGAAGCCAGCGGCCCTGTGCTTCGGCACGCGCGTCGTCGCTTGCGGTGCGCACTGTCATGCGTGCCTCCGACTCACACTGTCGATAGCGCGGAGTACCGCCTCTGGTGTTGCCGGGGCAGAGAGCTGAGGCAATTCCCCGGTTGCCCCGCACGCAGCGCACGCGTCGCGAATCGCATGGAATACCGAGATCGCGAGCATCAACGGAGGCTCTCCCACCGCCTTGGACCGATGGATCGTGTCCTCTCGATTCGGTGAGCGCTCGAGTATCGTGACGGTCGAATGGGCAGGCCAGTCGCGCGCGGTTGGAATTTTGTACGTCGAGGGCGCGTGCGTCTGGAGCGCCCCGTGGGCATCCCACCATAGCTCCTCGGAAGTCAGCCAGCCGACACCCTGGAGGAAGCCACCCTCAATCTGTCCCAGATCGATCGCAGGGTTCAAGGACGCGCCAGCATCGTGCAGAATGTCGACTCGCAGCAGCCGCGTCTCTCCGGTCAGCGTGTCGACCGCAACCTCCGCAACCGCTGCTCCATACGCAAAATAGAAGAACGGGTGGCCGATCAGGGTCGCGCGATCCCAGTGAATCCGCGGCGTCCGGTAGTAACCCGTTGCGGATAGAGAGATGCGCGCCGTGTAGGCGTCTCGGACAAAGTCGCCAAAGCTGATAATCCGTGCACCGATGTGAACCTGCCCGTGCTCGAAACGCACACGACTGGCATCGATCGCATGGGCTTCACACGCGTAGTCAACGAGACGTCGTCGAATGGTGCGGGCTGCCGCCTGCGCAGCCATCCCGTTGAGGTCGGAACCCGAAGAAGCAGCGGTGGCTGAGGTATTGGGCACTTTGCTGGTGTCGGTCGTCGTTGCGCGAATAGCCGATAGCGGCACGCCGAGTTCCGCTGCCACAACCTGTGCCACTTTGATGTGGAGTCCCTGGCCCATCTCCGTGCCGCCGTGATTCAGCAACACGGTTCCGTCAGTGTAGACCTGCAGCAGCGCCCCGGCCTGGTTGAAGTGAGTTGCAGTGAACGAGATACCGAACTTCACGGGAGTCAGTGCGAGTCCGCGCTTGACGACGGGGTTGCGGGAATTGCACTCCGCGATGACTTTCCGGCGCTCGCGATACGCGCTCTCGGCCTCGAGCCGATCTACGATCTCATGGATGATGTTGTCTTCGATCGTCTGCCCGTAGTGCGTTACGTTTGCATGCGCTACGCCGTAGAAGTTCGCGCGCCGCACATCCAGGGGATCGAGATTCAACGTGCGTGCGATGTCATCGAGAATGCGCTCGATGACCATCATGCCCTGGGGCCCGCCAAAGCCACGAAAGGCTGTGTTGGATACCGTGTGCGTCTTGCAGCGATGCGAAATGATCTCTACATGCTCCAGAAAGTAAGCATTGTCGAGATGGGAGACCGCCCGGTCGTTCACGGGACCGGACAGATCCGCAGAGTAACCGCACCGTGATGCCAGCATGATAGTCAGTGCCTGGATGCGTCCTTGGGCATCGAAGCCGACGTCGTAATCGGCCAGAAATTCATGACGCTTGCCGGTCATGATCATGTCGACGTCCCGATCCAGACGCAGTTTGACCGGACGCTGCGTCTTGGCCGCAAGGACCGCCGCTGAGGCAGCGATGAGTGCGGGCTGGCTCTCCTTGCCTCCAAATCCACCACCCATGCGCCGACATTGGACGGTGACGCTGTGCGCGCGAATGCCTAAAGCGTGCGCCACGATGTGCTGTACTTCCGTCGGATGTTGAGTCGAGCTGTGGACCAGCATCGCCCCATCTTCCTGCGGAATCGCTATGGCTATTTGGCCTTCGAGATAGAAGTGGTCCTGGCCGCCCATGAGGACGGTTCCCTGCAGACGAAGAGGGGACCTGGCAAGCACCGTCCCCGGCGTACCGCGCACTAGCCGGCGGCTGGGAAGGACATAGCTCTCCGCTGCTAGGGCGGCGCGAATGTCGAGGATCGCGGGAAGCTCGTCGTACGAAACGCGCGCTCGACGCGCCGCCTTGCGTGCCGCTGTATAGGAACTCGCGGCGACCGCAAACATAGGCTGACCCGCGTACTGCACCAGGCCATCCGCAAAGATCGGATCATCGTGCACGGCTCCGCCGTAGTTATTCTCGCCGGGGATATCGGCGGGCAGCGCAACGGCGATGACTGCCGGATCCGCCATCACGGGCGCAAGGTCAAGCTCCCGAATTCGTCCGTGCGATATGCTGCTGATGCCAAACGCAGCATGCAGAGTGGCCGCCGGCAGAGCGATGTCGTCGCAGTAGAGCGCCTTGCCGGTGACATGCAGGTGCGCACTGTCGTGCGGGTGAGGTTCGCCGATCACACTGGCGCTGGCTTCGTGGCGGTGAGGCTCGCCGCCGCTGACGCGGGCACTGGCCTCGTGGCGATGAGGCTCGCCGCCGGCACTGGCACCCGCTCCGGGCTGATGCTGCTCGCCGCTGACACGCGCGCTCGTCATGTGAATTCCACATGTGCTGACGGATCAGTCACCCGCAGCGTGGGTGGATTGCCAGACTGTTGCATGTAAAAACGCCGCAACAGGTTGCCCGCCGTTTTCAGGCGGTACGCCTGGCTCGCACGCGAGTCGGTCAGCGGAGTGAAATCGGCGGGGAGGGCAGCGATTGCCGAATCGATCGACGCCTGCGACCACGGCTGTCCGACAAGCGCCTTCTCCGCATTCGCAGCGCGGGCAGGGATAGCTGCCATGCCGCCGTATGCGAGTCGAGCTTCCACGACGCGTCCTGCGGACACCTCCAATGCAAACGCCGCGCAAACCGCAGAGATGTCCTGATCGATGCGCTTTGCCAGTTTGTAGCTGGCGAACAAGCGTCCGGACTTTGGTGGAGGGACGACAACGCTCACCAGGAATTCGCCGGGTCGCAGGCTCTTCTTCTGGTAACCCAGATACAGGTGTTCGAGCGGAATGCGACGATAGAGTGTCCCCTGTCGCATCTCGACGTCCGCGCCCAATGCAATGAGGGCGGGCATTGAATCGCCAATGGGTGAGCCGTTGGCGATATTTCCGCAGAGAGTGCCGGAATTGCAGACCGGCGGGGATGCAAATCGCCCCGCCTGTTCCGAGAGCGCCGGATGTTGCGCTACCAAGGCAGACCAGCCTGCGCTCAACGACACACCCGCACCAATGCGCAACCCGGCGTCGGTATTGCGGATTTCCTGCAGCTCCGCGATAGCGCCAAGATAGATAATCGGTGGCAAGTCACGCAGGTGTTTGGTCGTCCACAGACCGATGTCAGTTCCCCCTGCCAGGAGAAGGGAGTCCGGTGCTGCCTCCAGCGCGGAGGCCAGCTCGTCCAGCGTGAGCGGTGCATGAAAGCCGGCAAAACGCAAAGCCGCATCCGGTGCCTTCCGCTGGAGGGCCCGAAGTTGACTTACACGGCCCGCGGATTGCGCCTCATCGCGGCTCCATCTCTTGGGCTCTGGATACTCCGACATGCGGCGCCCGGCGTCGATGATCGGCCGGTAGCCCGTGCAGCGACATAGATTACCGGAAAGGGCGGTGAGCACTTCTTCGCGCTCGGGCGGCGACCCCTGCGACCCCTGCTCCGGCCGAAGATACAGAGCGAACAGGGACATCACGAACCCTGGAGTGCAAAAGCCGCATTGCGAGCCATGACACTCGACCATTGCCCGCTGCACGGGATGCAGCTCGCCGTCCGTGCCCTGAAGGCTTTCGACCGTGACCAACTCCTTGCCGTCGATGGTCGGCAGGAAGCGGATACAGGAATTGATCGCGCGGTAGTCAATGGTCCGGCCGTCTGCAGCCAGCTCGCCCAGAACGACCGTGCATGCCCCACAGTCGCCTTCGGCACATCCTTCTTTCGTCCCCGTTCGACCCGCCACGTTGCGCAGGTATTCGAGCACAGTCGTCGAAGGAGGCAGACCTGAGACGGTCACGACCTCGCCGTCGAGTACGAACTGCACGGCTTGCGAGTTAGTTGTAGAGGATGCACTCATACGATCGGATCAGTGGGCAGCGAGCTGCCCTGTACGGCAGCGAGCGCCCCGAGCTTCGCTGCCACGCGGTGGATACTAGCTGCCTCGATAAGTGGAATAGCTCCATGGCGACACTAACAGCGGTACGTGGTAGCTCTGCTCAGGATTCGCGATGCCGAAATGAATGACCACCTCGTCGATGAAGGGGGGTTCCGATAGCTGCGCGCCTACTGAACGGAAATATTCAGCAACGTGAAAAGTCAGCGTGTAGCGGCCGCTGCGCAGAGAACTCCCTTCCAGCAGAGGTTTCGCACAGCGACCGTCCTCATTCGTGCGATCCTGCGCCAACAGGCGCGGTGGACTGCCATCTGCCTCGTGAAGCTCAATGCGCATGCCTCCGGCGGGGATGCCCGCTGCGAGGTTCAGCACATGCGTCGTAAGCTTGCCCATGCAGGCCTAGCATATGCGCCATGTCGATTGTCCACAATCGTGCCGCAGATTGTGCACGCTGGGCGTACTTTCCGCGGTCCTTAAGCACCATGCGTGTGCGTTGAGTTACATGCCTGCGCTGGCGTGGAGCACGTACCGGATGCAGGACTCCCAGGGCAGGCTTGCGGTGCGGACGATGCAGCAGATTCATGCTACGGTGCTTACCCATGAACTCGATCGAGGACTACGTCCGCGCAATTCCCAAGGCTGAATTGCATTTGCACATCGAGGGCACCCTCGAGCCGGAAATGGTGTTCGATCTGGCGCGCAAACATGGGATCACCCTCCGATACCCTTCCGTCGAGGCGCTGCGCGAAGCGTACCGCTTCTCGGATTTGCAGTCGTTCCTCGATGTTTATTATGCCGGGGCGCAAGTACTTCGCGACGAGAGCGATTTTCATGCGCTCACGGCGGCTTACTTGCACAGAGCTCATGCTGACGGGGTCGTTCACGTCGAAGTTTTCTTTGACCCCCAGACGCACACCGCCCGCGGCGTGCCGTTTCATGCCGTCCTCGGCGGCATTCGCAGAGCCCTGACAGACACGGGGCGGGCCCTGGGCATCACACATCGCCTCATTCTGTGCTTTCTGAGGCATCTGAGTGCGGACGACGCCATGCAGACTTTGGAGCAGGCGCTTCCTCATGCGGACGCCATCACGGCCGTCGGCCTGGACTCCTCGGAGGCCGGGCATCCGCCCACCAAATTTGCGTCTGTATTCGAACGGGCGCGCAACGAGGGTTTTCTGACCGTCGCGCATGCTGGAGAGGAGGGGCCGCCAGGTTACATTTCCGAGGCGTTGGATCTTCTCCAGGTAAAACGCATTGATCACGGCGTGCGCTGTGAAGAGGATCCTGACCTTGTCTCGCGCCTGGCGCGCGACCGTGTGCCGCTCACGATGTGCCCGCTATCCAACGTGAAGCTGAGGGTCTTCGACCGTATTCAGGACCACAATCTCAAGCGGTTGCTGGAGCGTGGCCTGTGCGTAACGGTGAACTCGGATGATCCTGCGTACTTCGGCGGCTACATCGCGGAGAACTATCTCGCCGTGTACCGCGCACTCGGGCTGTCCAGGGGCGACATAGCCCAACTCGCCAGCAATTCAATCGAAGCGTCTTTCCTGCCGGCTGCGGCCAAGGATGCCTGGCTCGAGAAAATCCGGGCGCTTTCGGATAGGACGTAGGCGGGCGGCGCGCGCGGCCTATTTCTCGAAGAAGCTCGCGTCGACCGGCTTGTTTTCCAGAATCTCCTGGCGCGTCAATCCCTGGACCTCGTGCGGGAAGACGAGCCAGCTGTTCGTGGAGCGCACGTAATAATCGGGAACGAGCGAGCTGCGATTGCGCTCAGGTTTGTAGTAGACCGTCGCTATCCGGATCTTATCCGGTAGGTTGCGCCGGCAGCGGCGCTTGAGCTCCTCGATGACGGCCTCCAGGCTTCGGCCGGAATCGAACACATCGTCGATGATCAGCAGCTCGTCCTCGTACGACAGTCGCGAGACGAGGTAATCCAGCGCATGGACCCGCACGGCCTTCGATTGCTGGTCGATACCTGTGTAGGCCGACGTCCGGATGGCGATGTGATCCGCATGAATGCCGTGGTACTCGAGTGTCTCCTGGACCGAGATGCCGATCGGGGCGCCGCCTCGCCAGATGGCGACCAGGAACGTGGGTTTGAAGCCGCTGCGCACAATGCGCATGGCGAGCTCCATTGAATCGCGCAGCAGCGAATCGGCGGAGATGAAGACTTTCTCGATCGCTGGTGCGGGGCTCGCCGGCGTCACGAATGTGTTTTTGCTCTGCAAACGATCCGCGCAGTCTGACACATCCGGCCGCCATCGGTGTCACAATGCGCGCGTGGCCAGGAGTTGAGCGCGTGTCCAGAAACGTCGAGATCAAGGCCCAAATCACAAGCGTCGAGGCGCTCCTGCCGAAGGTCAAAGCCATTGCCGACCAAGGGCCCTTCGAGATACGTCAGGACGATACCTATTTTGCGTGCAATGCCGGAAGGCTGAAGCTGAGGATGTTCTCCAAGGGCGAGGGGGAGCTCATCTACTATCGCCGTGCTGACCAGCAGGCGCCCAAGGAGTCCTTCTATCTGCGCTCGCCAACCACGGCGCCCGAGGTTCTGCGGGAGTCACTGACTCTGGCCTATGGTCAGACGGGTCATGTAGAGAAGCACCGCACGCTGTTTCTTGCAGGACGGACGCGTATCCATCTCGACAGAGTGTCCGGGCTGGGTCACTTTCTCGAGCTCGAGGTGGTACTCGAAGAGCACGAGCCATCCGAAGTGGGCGTCCGTGAGGCACGGGAGCTTCTGGTGGGACTCGGCGTTGAGCAGTCGCAGCTCATCGAGGGCGGGTATTTTGATCTTCTGAAGGGCAATCTTCCGGGGGGCCGGCGCGAAGCATGAGAATTCTGGTTACCGGCAGCGCAGGCCACCTGGGCGAGGCGCTGATGCTGACTCTCCAGCGCTCCGACCATGAGGCAATCGGCCTCGACATCAAGAGCTCGCCCGCAACTCACCGCGTCGGCTCGATCATCGAGCGGGACTTCGTCAGGCTATGCATGCAAGGCGTCGACGCCGTTCTGCACACCGCTACGCTGCACAAACCGCATGTTGCGAGCCATACGCGCCAGGCTTTCGTCGATACTAACATTACCGGCACGCTGAACCTGTTGGAGGAGGCGGTTGCGGCAGGCGTCAAGTCTTTCATCCATACGAGCACCACCAGCACATTCGGGCACGCTCTCACACCGCCTGAAGGCGCGCCAGCAGCATGGATCACCGAAGACGTCGTCCCTGTTCCCAAGAACATCTACGGCGTTACAAAGCTCGCGGCCGAAAACCTGTGCGAGTTGTTTCACCGTACCACTCGCATGCCGTGCATCGTCCTCAGAACATCACGTTTTTTCCCGGAAGGTGACGATGACGCCGGCGTGCGGCGTGCCTTTGACGATGGCAATTTGAAGGTCAACGAGTTCCTCTATCGCCGGGCTGACATCGAAGATATTGTCAGCGCGCATATGCTGGCGATCGAGAATGCGCCTGCGATTGGATTTGGCCGCTACATCATCAGCGCCACCACGCCGTTTACCCCTGATGACCTGCAGCAACTGCGAACAGACCCCGCGGCAGTAGTGAGGCGGTACGCTCCAGGCTACGAAGCCGAGTATCGCCGGCGCGGGTGGTCGATGGTCCCGACAATCGATCGTGTGTACGTCAACGAATTGGCGCGAACCCGGTTGGGATGGCAGCCGCGGCATGACTTCAACTCCATCCTGCGGCGCTTGCGTGCCGACGAGGATTTCCTGAGTCCCTTGGCGCGAGCGGTGGGGTCAAAGGGCTATCACGCCGAGGTGTTTACCGAGGGGCCATATCCCGTGAGCGATAGATAACCCTGCCGTCCTTGATCGTGCAGCGGACATGCGCGAACCCCGTAATATCCCGAGCAGGGTCTGCCTCGAGGACGACCAGGTCGGCAACCGCGCCAACCGTCAGGCGCCCCGATTTTCCACCGCCATCGAATCGCTGGGCCGGGTTCGTCGTCAAGCTCGCGAGGGTCTGGCGCCAGTCCAGTGAGCGACTCATCAGCCGGTACTCGTCTGTCGTGTCGTCAACATCGATATAACCGAGGTCAGTACCGAACAGGATCTGGCCCCCGCTGCGTGAAAAAATCTTCACCTGCTGGGCGGCGACCCCCAGTGTCTTCTCTATTTCCTGCGCTGAAGCGCGTTTTTTCTCCATTTCGACTTTGAAGAGCGTCAACGTCGGCACGAGTGCCATTCGATGTGCTCTCAGCCGGGCGACCAGCTCTGCGTTCCACGGACCCATCTCGGGCGCAGTATGGGTGAGCACATCGACTCCGCTTTCAATCGCCACCTCGATGCCGCGAGCATCGGAGGGGTGCGCAAATGCTGGCTTTCCGGCGCGATGCGCCTCCTGAACAGCGGCCCGAGCGATGTCCAGCGGCATGGGGAGCACTCCGATATCGCCGCCCACAATGGCGCCGGCGAAAATCTTCACTCCATCCGCACCCGCTTCGAGCTGCCGCCGGGCGCGAGCCGCCGCGGTTGCAGGCAAGGCAACTTCCTCCGAGGGAAAGCCGTTGTCCTGTAGAAACTGGCGAACGTAGATCGGCGTACCCCCTGCCGGAAAAAACGGGTCGCCGACGGTGAGAATTCGTGGCCCGGTCACTTCCCCTGTGCGGATCCGCTCACGCAGTGTGTTGGTGTTCTGAAGCGACGAAGCCAGGTCGAACACCGTGGTGAACCCCCAGCGCGTGAACAGAGTCTGGAGCTCTCTTGAAATATCCTCGGCTGAGTGGTCCTGTGCGTGTAACAGTGTGGGTGCGAGGATGTGTACGTGGCTGTTCCAGAATCCGGCCGTCACCACTGCACCGCCAGCATCGATCGTGTCCGCGCCAACAGGAATGCGAACCGATGAGCCGCTTACCGCGGTGATCTTGCCCGCGTGTATCAGCACAGTCCCATGATCGATCGGAACGGCGTCGGGCGCGGGGTAAATTCGTGCATTGACGATGGCGAGATCGGCCGTCGGGAGGTCCTTCGCGCCGGCGAGCTGTGCACCGGATGATGTGTACGCGAACGCCAGGCTTGCAAATGCCAGGATTGTTGCAAAGAGCAGAGCATGCGCTCGAGCGGGCCTCACTTCGTCCTTATCATGCCGCATCTGCCTATCCATGCCGCATCTTAGCGTTCGGTATCTGCATACCCTATATTCCTGAGAGCCCGGGTACCGAGCCTTTGTTTGAGCTGCGCCAGGTACAGGCTCCCCGGCGTGACCGGTGTCCCGAGCGACTCGTAGATCCCGTTCGGCAGGATTGTGCCGTCACTGCCGGGAGCCGCCTCGGAGAGCACGGTTCCCGTGCAGCCGATGCACCAGTTGTGGGTGCCCGGAGGAGCCTGGATGAGGAAGTCGGTCGTAGCGACGTTCCAGGCGACCGACCAGCCCGCATCCCATCCCTGGCCCGACCCGAAGTTGCCGCGGTTTGAATACGCTATGCCGGTCTTATCCCCGGCAAAGGAGCTCGGAAACCGGCACAGGTCGCAGAGCAGTCCTGTTGCCCAGCGCTGATGCGGGGCGAAGCCGCGATCATCCGCAAACGCCTCGAGTACGACCACAGGCCCGGTGACTTGGGCCTGCGTGACAAATGGCCACGTGTTGCCGTGTCCCGTCACTGAGCAGTTGTTGACCAGTATCTGAGTTCCGCTCAGAGCGAAGTCGGCCGGCGCCGCGCTATTGGTCTGCGCGACGGTGTGCACGACGCTGATCGAGTCGAGGGTGATCTGTTTGTTGGTATTCGAGAGCTGGAAGGTGTTTTCCGTATCCTGAATGTTCAAGTCGCGCAACCAGCCGTTCTGGACACTGCTCAGGGTCGCAGCCTGGTACAGAGGACTCGTGACCGTCGTGGCCGGAGCCACGATGCGCAGGTGCTCGATCCCGACCTGCGAAATGCGGCCCGCGAACGTATAGGTGGCAATGGAGCCGCCAGGTGGACTCAGGAACTGCGAATCAAAGGAATCGGTCACCGGAGCATCTATGAATATCTGGCTGCCATTGATGGCCGTGATGGTTCGATCCGTGAGAATCTCGCTTCCGGGGGCGATCCAGGTTTGCGGCAGTCCGTTTCGGACCAGCTTATCCATCCCCATGAAGGACACCCAGGCCGCAGTGACCGGTCGGCTGATGAGAATTCGGTCACCGACGTTGAATCCCGACGCATCGCTTACACTGAAGCTCCTCGCTCCGGAGGGGACAAAGTTGTCCGTGATTGAAACGGACGTGCCGCGGGTGTAAGAGCCCGATCCGCTCACTGCCAGCAGCGCAAACGGGCTGCCGGTCATCGTGAGGATCGAGCCGTTCGTGCCTGACCCGCTACCGGCGAGCACCACCCCGCTGGTTGTTATATGCAGCGTCGCTGAGACGTTGAACGACCCCGGGGAGAGGAGCACAGCCCCGCGGAAGCCCCTTCTGTCAGGTTGCAAGGCCGATACGGTATCGATGGCTGATTGGATTGCCGCGGTATCGTCACCGCCACTCGGGTTAACCGTGACCCGTGCGGGCACTCTTGGGAGTGCGACGCCTCCGCCCCGGTAACCAGCCCACGAGTAATCAATGATTCGATTGCCGGCGGCATCAGTGCCGTACCGCAGCTTGCCGTGGCTATCGTAATACACCCAGGACGAGGTGGCCTGACCAAAGCTCGCGGCAGGGAACCCCGCCACCAAGGCACAGCATGCCAGCATAATCGTCAGACCGCGTACGCGTGCAGAACTCCCGCAGCGATATGGCAAACAGGTCGTCATAACTCCCTCCTTGATCCAAAAGTGATCAGTTATGTGCCTTTTCAGCACCCTGGCACCGTCAGCGCACAGCCGATGGAAGTGTCCTGCGCGTGGCTGACGTAGGGCTCGGTTTGCTAAATTGGTCTGTCCACTCTGCCAGTCAACAGCGCTGATAGCAAGCTATAGTGGCCTGACCACTAGCGAGAGCAGCGCCTGTGCGGCGCGGTCGCGCGTTGCCACCGGAACCTCGAAAGCCTCGGCGAGTTTGACGGGTGTATTGTTTGAAGGAGATCGCCGTGAGCGAATCACCCGGACATGAGCAATGGCCGAACCATAAGGTCGCTGAACGCCACCTCAAGGGACGGTTGGCCGTCGAGCTCGACGGCGAGCGAGTGGCCGATTCGAGCGACGTCATTCGCGTTGACGAGGACGGAAGCCCGGCGCGCTACTATTTTCCGCGCTCTGATGTCAGCACGGACAAGCTCGAGCGGTCGGCAACCACCAGCGAGTGTCCGTTCAAAGGAACCGCGCGCTATTTCAATCTGAGACAGGGCGACCAGACGTTCCAGGACGCGGTCTGGTCGTATGAGGACCCGTATGACGAGCACCGCGCGCTCAAGGATCGGCTCGCGTTCTACGACGATAAGGTTCCGCAGATTCGCTTGCGCCCGGTTCGATGAAGCCGGGGCGGGAGACCTCCGGTGGGGGCTATCGGCATCGAGGGGAGATTAAACTTGGAGGTGCGTGCCATGCGTGACCGTGACCGAACGACTTTGGATTACGTCCGCCCAGGCGCCGAGCAGCGGGGCCGCCTGCGCGAGGACTTCGATTTCAACGACATCAACCGGGATGGCCGGCTGACGCTCGGGGAGTTCATTCGCTTCATGCGAACAGTGGACGAAGACATCACGCCTGAGGAGTTGCAGATCGGGTTCGATGAGATCGATACCAATCGGGATGGCGCCATCGATTTCGAAGAATTCGCGGCGTGGTGGAACGAGAGGGCTTGAGCGGGGCCGCGGCGGCGCGGCGCATCCGCACAAGGGTCAGCTCCCCGACGAGGGGTCTTGAACGTCCGGATTGATCACGCCAAAGCGTGCCGGGATGTGTGCGTAGAAGAGGCGGATCTTCTCTTTGCGCACCAGCTCGAGGAGGCTGTTGGCCTCTGCGTCGCTCACGATGAATTCAACTTCCACCGTGAGCCCGGCGTGCTCGAAGAACCGGGCCTCGTGCAGCATGTGGTGCCGCCCGAACCCGGCCATGGCGCGGAAGGCCGAGCCGCCGCGGACGCCCAGCTTATTCGCCTGTTCGAGCAGCCATTCCCAGACCAGGTGGCCGTGATGGCGCTGGTCTTCATGCACATAAAATCTCAAGAATGACCCGTCCACCGTGCCTCCTTTGTGAGACTGCCCGCGGGACGCCTAACTCCTCATCCAGGTCACGGTACCAATGCCTGCCAGCGTCATCGCGACCGAACCCACCAAATGCGCGGCAATGGCGCCGCACATGGATAGGCCGCGTCCCTCCTGCAGCAACGTGACTACCTCAGCGGAAAATGTCGAGAACGTCGTCAGGCCACCACAGAATCCGGTGATGATCAACAGTCGCCACTCCGGCGCCAGCGCGGGATAGGCGGCAAAAAAGGCGATAGCCAGGCCAATGATGTAGCCGCCAATGAGGTTTGCGGCCAAAGTACCGGGCGGAATTGCCGGGAAATGGCTGTTCAGCCGCGCACCCAGCCACCAGCGAAGCAGGGCGCCGAGACTTGCGCCGACGCAGATTGCGACGATCGACTTCCACATTCACCTGTCCTTTGACACCGGGATACCCGGCCTTCGCAGGACAAGATAACCGTAAGCGACAGCATTTGGCACAAGTGCCACGAAGCCGAGACCGATCTGCAGCGCTCGGGTGAGTCCAGCCGGATACAGCATCGTCGTGAGGTAATGACCGATGAAGTCACCCTGATAGCCGACCTCTCCGCCTAGCTGCCGAAGCCGCACTTCAACGGGCGTCAGGGGACATACGACTCCGGTGAATTCGACCAGCACTCCCCAAAGTACGCCGGCGACGTGGAACCATAGGAGCCTGGGCCACCGCAGGACCAGGAGCGCTCCAAACAGTACGAACCCGACAAATGCCAGATGGACGATCAGCAGCAGGTCCGCGGCCAAGTGATAGATCACGGATTCGTTGTGCCGGCGTCCGCCTACAGCGCGAAAGGATAGGTATCGGGCGTGCCGGGCTTGGCGTGTTGGGGCCCCAATGCAGTGACGGCTTGCGTCTCATCGAACCAGACAAACGCATCGAACTGCCGGGGCAGCGATGCCTGGGCATAGTGACTCTGCAGCTCGGTTTCCGGCAGGTAGATCACTCCAATGAATCTTTCCAGACGCGGCTCGACCAGGCCATTGCGCAGTGCCTCATCGCCGCTGGGGTCGAGCAGGAAGCGCGGCACTCCACAGTCGTGGCAGAGTCTCTCATAGCTGTCCCGATGAGAGGCGCGAACCCGTTTGACTTTCATGTCGCCGTCCCAATCGTCAGCGGCGGCAACCGTCCCGGTGTGGGTGCCAAAGCCGATCAAGGCAGCTTCGTCGCCGAAACGCTCGCGGCAGAGTTGGCCCACGTTCAACTCTGCCCGGACCGTACCCATTTCGGTGTAGCGGGCATCGCCAATGTGCGAGTTATGGGCCCACACCACGGCCTTGGTGCGCGGGCCACGCGCCTCGAGCACGTTCTCGAGTGTCTCGAACATGTGTGTATCGCGCAGGTTCCACGATTCAGCGCCGCCGTAGTACATGATTCGGTAGTAGCGTTCCGCTGCCGCCACCAGCCGGGCGTTCTGCGCGGCATCAAGAAAACTGTCGCTATCCAGCTGCGCGTATTCCAGTTGTTTCTGCAGCAGTGCACGGCACTGCTCGATGACAGCCTGCTCGCATTTCCGGTAGCCCGCCGTGAGGACAGCGCGCCCGTAGGTAGAGGGCTCCTTCTGCCATGGAGTAAGACAGCCGTAGCGCTGTCGCGCCACACCGGCCGCCTCGGGATCGACCTTGTCGAGGTACTCGAGGACGGCCGCGATCGAGCCGCTCATGTTATACAGATCCAGTCCGTAAAAACCGGCGCGGCGTTTGGGGTCAAACTGTTCGTTGAGCAGACGTAGACGGTTTGCAAACGCGACGAACTCGGCGTTGCGCCACATCCATGTTGGGAAGCGTTGAAAGGGCGGTTCCGGGCGAGTGAGAGCAGGGCGGAGCCGGACATAACGGTCGACAGTTGCGGCGTCGGGCCAATCCGCCTCCGCTGCGACGACCGTGAAACCATGTTCTTCGACGAGGCGCAGCGTAATTGCCGCACGGGCGCGGTAGAACTCCGACGTGCCGTGGCTTGCCTCACCTAACAGGACGACGCGCCGCCCGGCATACCTGTCAAAGAGGTCGCCGAATGCACAGTCGTCGAGTTCTGGCAGTGGCTCGGCGGCATCCGCGATCATATCCGGCAGGGTTCTTCCGCGCGATCGACCTGGAACGTGGTTGCTTGCAGAGCGCCGTCCATCTTCCGCCCAGCCCTGCTCGCCGATCAACGGAACGAACGCGACACCGCCCAGATCCTCCTCCTCGTACTCGGTCTCGCTCAGCCGCGTGACCTTGCGAAGGGTTTGGTGGAATTGTTGCAGGCCGACGGGAATGATCAAACGGCCGCCGATTGCGAGTTCTTCCTTTAGTGTCGGGGGCACTTCCGGTCCACCCGCGGCCACGAGAATGGCATCAAACGGGGCAGCCTCTGGCCAGCCGCGCGTCCCATCGCCAACGCGCAACTCAACGTTTGTATACCCTAGCTTCTCCAGTCGCCGCTTCGCTGCATCCACGAGCGCTGCATGGCGCTCGATTGCATAGACGCGGGCCGCGATCCGGCTCATCACAGCCGCCGCGTAGCCCGAGCCCGCACCTACTTCCAACACCCGGTCGCTGGGCTTCAACTCGGCAACCTCGATCATCAGCGCGACCATGTAGGGTTGGGAGATGGTCTGGTTCGCGCCAATCGGCAGTGGGCCGTCGTCGTAGGCAAACTCCTCGAAGCCAGGGTCGACGAACTCTTCGCGGGGAACCTGCCGAAGGGCCTCGAGGACTCGGGGGTCGCGGACTCCCCGGCGGGCGATTTGAATGTCCACCATTCGTTCGCGAGCACGTCCGTAGTCCGGCATGAGGCTTCAACTCCTGTGCCGCCCAGGAGTGTAAGCGTCCATGGATTGGATTGTTCCCGGCGCACGGCGCGATCTTCCCGGAACTGGGGGCAGTGGCCTCGGCTACGCGGTCTCGTTCAGGTCGTACGGTTCCCCGGCATCCAGAAGCTGCATGGGACGCCAGCGACTGAGATGCGGCGAATAGTAGAACCTGCCAAGCCAGCTTTTGCCTTCGTGGTTATACAACACCTTTGCCGATGTTGTGCCGAATCCAGGTCGCAGCATGCTTGCGCGCGTCGAAGTCTTCGAGGCGTTTTGCGTTGAGCGGTACTTCGCAACGCCACTCCACGAAGGACTGCATGCGCAGATCGATCGAATCCACGAGTACGGGCTCCAGCGACTTTCGCGAGCGCCAACGCGCCTGCGCCAATGGACGCTTGGCAGCCTGGTGCGAAGGCCGCCGTATACCACCCGTCAGAGACAACGCTTTCAGGGCGCCCGCAGGCCTTCGGTGGTGTCCCGATGGCCCAACTGCTGCAAGGCAATTCCCTGATTTGCTTTCTTGTGCTTCGCAGCATGCCACCATCCTTGCTGCGGTTCAATACTGCGACTGGGCACAGACCCCCGCGAGCGCAGCCCGGATGTCCGCTATGCGCGGCGGCCGGACCGCATGCGGTTGGGAAGGGTGAGATGTCGCAGTCGGCGCGGAGGTCGCTACCGGGAAGACCAGGCGCACCGTTGTACCCTTGCCGACGGCGCTCTCAATCTCGAGCCGTCCGCCGTTTCGCTGGGTCATGCCATACACCATTGCGAGACCGAGGCCAGTCCCGTGTTCGCCCTTAGTTGTGTAGAAGGGCTCGATGCAACGACGCCGAGTATCGGGCGCTTCCAATGCCGCTGCCACGGCCGCTGCGCCATCCGAGACTGCCGTGACATCGTAGTGTCCCGCTAGCAAGCGCCGTACGTACTCCCGCATGTCTGCGTTATCGTCTGCCCACAAAATCCGGGCGCGATTGTCTCTCGATTCCAGCGCGGGAACGGCCGGCGATTCTGGCACGGCGGAAAGTGTTGGCGGCGACACTCGGGCAGGTAGAGACGTGAGATATCCAGTGCGGTGCTTCTTCGACATAGGCTGCCGCACATGCTTCCGTTGACCCCGCTAACTCCCGCGCACCGATGCGCTCAGCCAGGAGGTGCGGGCGCCCCGTCTTTACAGTAACCAAAAAGGTGCTGCCTTCACCCTCGCGGCTGTGCACCTGCACGTTGCCGCCGTGGGCGTGAACAAGCTCCTGCACGAGCGTAATCGACGCTCGTTCCGGATTGTTGCGCAGCATCAGTTATTGCTACGTCGCGAGCGACGCCGTCGGGGTATGTCAGGGACGCAATCGCAGCCGTGACCGTCCGCTCAGTTCGCCTGCACTGCGGATCGACGTGTTTAAGCGCGTGCAATCCAATCGGTCTGCATCAGTGCTCGCGAAATCGGGGATTCCTAACATGTTGCAATGCATGATTCGAGTCAGACACGGTTGTGCGCGTAATCCGGAAGGCCCGAAGTGTGGGCTGTGCACCGGAACACCTGGCAATATATGCTAACAATGCAGCCCTGCAGCTGAACAGGCGAATTCCATCGCCTCAAGGACGACGGTACGTTGACAATGAATCCGCCGCTAGTTGGCTCTTATGACGACGTCCTCGTCGCACTCTCCGTGGTCATCGCCATCATGGCGGCCTATGCCGCACTCGACCTCGGGCGGCGGATAACCTTCGCGCGTGGCTGGTCACGCCTTCTGTGGCTGACCGGCGGAGCCATTGCCATGGGATTCGGCATCTGGTCGATGCACTACATGGGTATGTTGGCTTTCCGCCTGCCGGTTCCAGTGCAATATGACTGGCCGACCGTCGTGTTGTCGTTGATCGCGGCCATCGCCGCCTCCGCCATTGCACTCGTGGTCGTGAGCAGACCCAAGATGGACCTGAAACGAGCGCTGCTGGGCAGCGTGTTGATGGGTGGCGGAATTGCGACCATGCATTACACCGGCATGCGGGCGATGCGGATGCCGGCGATGTGCACCTACTCACCGGGGCTCGTCGGGCTCTCGGTGTTGCTTGCCATCGTCATTTCACTCGTAGCCCTGTGGCTCACGTTTCGCTTTCGCAGGGATGCCGCCGCCTGGAGCTGGAGAAGATCGACCAGCGCGGTGATCATGGGACTGGCGATACCGGCAATGCACTACACCGGCATGGCGGCGGTTACCTTTACGCCTTCCACGACGATGCATGAGGACCTGTCGCACGCGACCAGCGTGTCGTCCCTGGGCGTCACCGCGATTGGACTCGCAACGTTCGTGGTTCTGGGAGGCGTCCTCCTGTCAAACCTTCGGTTTGACTCACTGCCTACGCCTCGACAGCTCATCGCCAGGTATTTTCTGTCTCTCGGGTTGATCAGCGTGCTCGCCATCCTTGGAATGCTGCTGGTTGAGCATCAAGGGGGCCAGACGGGGAGCCGGCTGCAGATGGCGCTATTGTTGTCCGTCCTGGGCGTACTCCTCGTTCAGGGTATCCTGGTTCTGAGACCCGCCCTGGCCAACATTCACCAGGGCATCAGTCAGCTCGAGCTCGCCAAGCAAGCCCTGCAACGCAAGAGTGAAGAGCTCGCGCGCTCGAACGCCGAGCTCGAGCAGTTCGCCTACGTGGCATCGCACGATCTGCAGGAGCCCCTGCGCATGGTGGCCAGCTATACGCAACTGCTGGCGCGCCGCTACCAGGGCAAGCTGGATCGGGATGCGGACGAGTTCATTGGATTCGCTGTCGATGGTGCGACGCGAATGCAGACACTGATTCGGGACTTGCTGTCGTATTCGCGCGTAATGACCCAGGGACGTTCGCTACAACCGGTGGATACCCGGCTCGCCTGCGACGCTGCCTGCGAGAACCTCCACAAGGCGATCGAAGAATCCGGTGTGGCGGTGAGCGTCGGAGCTTTGCCCGTCATTCAGGCGGATGCGACGCAAATGACGCAACTGTTCCAGAACCTGCTCGGCAATGCGCTCAAGTACCGCAACGAACAGGCGCCCCGCATCCACGTGGACGCCAGGGCCGCCGAGAAGAGTTGGCTGTTCTCGGTCCAGGACAACGGCATCGGCATTGAGCCGCAATACTTCGAGCGAATATTTCAGATGTTCCAACGCTTGCACACGCGCGAGACATACTCGGGCACCGGAATCGGGCTTGCCATCTGCCGCAGGATCGTGGAGCGGCACGGCGGCAGGATCTGGGTCGAGTCCATCCCCGGGCAGGGGTCAACATTCCTCTTCGCGATTCCGCGAGGCTGAGAGGGCAGGATGAGTTCGAATACGATCGAGATCCTGTTGGTCGAAGACAACGCGGGGGACGCGCGCCTGACACTGGAGGCCTTCAAGGAGGGCAAGGTCCTCAACCATCTCACTGTAGTGCAGGATGGAGTGCAAGCGCTCGCGTACCTGCGGCGCCAGGGGCCCTACGTCGGCGCGAAGGTGCCGGATTTGATCTTGCTGGATTTGAATCTTCCCCGCATGAGCGGCCGGGAGGTGCTGGCGCAGATCAAGGCGGATGAGCAGCTCAAGACCATTCCAGTCGTGGTACTCACGACTTCGGAGGATGCACAGGACATTGCGCGTGCATACAGTCAGCATGCGAACTGTTACATCACGAA
This sequence comes from Gammaproteobacteria bacterium, assembly GCA_028293745.1. Classification (GTDB taxonomy): domain Bacteria; phylum Pseudomonadota; class Gammaproteobacteria; order Steroidobacterales; family Steroidobacteraceae; genus 13-2-20CM-66-19. Next base: position 30,505 of record JAQGOF010000150.1, read on the forward strand.
GCCGGTGGACCTGGAGCAATTTCTGCGGGTCATCCAGTCCATCGAGAACTTCTGGCTCACGCTGGTGAGACTCCCGCCGAACGGAGCACGCAGTGCCGGCTGAGCGCCTCAAGATCCTGCTGGTGGAGGACAATCCAGGCGACGCCCGGCTTTTCAACGAGGCCCTCAACGAGGCGCACGCCCCGGATTTTGAGCTGATTCACTGCGCCTCGCTGGCACAGGCGCTGGAGCGGCTGCCAGCGGCGCAGCCGGATGTCATTGTGGTCGATTTGGGACTTCCCGACGCCTTTGGCATCGACGTTGTCAGGCGTACCCGCATGGGCGCGCCGGCCGTTCCGGTTGTCGTTCTGACCAGTCGCACCGATGAGGCACTGGGTCTGCAGGCCTTGCACGAAGGGGCGCAGGACTATCTGATAAAAGGGGAGTTGGACCCCCGACTGTTGACTCGCGCGCTGCGTTACGCGATTGAACGCCAGCGGATGCAAGCCGCGCTGCAAAGCGAGTCACTGACTGACGAGCTCACCAAGCTGCACAATCGCAGAGGGTTCATGGCCCTCGCGGGCAGTCATATCAAGTCGGCAGAGCACACGCAAAGGCCGTTTGCCCTGGTTTTCATCGATCTGGACGGGATGAAGGACATCAACGATACGCTTGGACACGTCGAAGGTGATCGCGCGCTCGTCGAGGCAGCCAGCCTGCTGAGCAGGTGTGTCCGTCAGACCGACATCGTCGCTCGCTTCGGCGGCGACGAGTTCGTGCTGCTCCTGACCACAGCCGAAAACGATTGGGAAAACAGTATCCGGCACCGGTTGCAACAGCAAGTCGACGCCACCAACGCGCAGCCCGGGCGGCGCTACAGGCTATCCTTCAGTGTCGGTGTCGTGACAGCCGACCCGGGCAGGTGGCTTACACTCGAGGATCTGGTGGCAGAAGCGGACGCGATGATGTACAGGCAAAAGCACAGAAAGAAGATCACAGATGGTGACTGATGTTGCGCTGGAGCGAGTCGGCCATCAACCGCCTGAAATCCTTGCCACTGACATGGATCAGTGACAGATGATCACCGGCCTCGAAGTAGATGTCCGGAGTGTCCGCGAGATTCCGATCGACCACCACGTCAATCCCATACGCCTGTCCCAGTGGGGGAACGGCTCCGGGCGCGCAGTCCTCAAACAGGTGTGTCAACTCGCGCTCGCTCGCGAGCACGAGCTCCCGGCTGAGCTCCCGACCGATCGCCTGCAGATCGAGCCTGTGGCTCGCGGGGATGATCGCCATCAGGTAGCCGCTGTCATCTTCAAGGACGACGCTCTTGGCAAGGCGGTCTCCCGGAACGCGGGCGGCTTGCGCAGTGTGGGCGGCATCCCGCGTGGCTGAATGCGCGATCACATCGTATCGAACACCCTCGTGTTCAAGATAGTCGTGTACCGATGCTGGGATGGCCATGATGACTCTCCGCTAAGCCGGACCTTCATTGTCGCGCCGAATTCGAAGTTTCTCCAGCGGGGAGCGGAGGTGGCATTCAGTCGTTGCTTCAGCTGGGCCTGGGCAGGCCTATCGCAGGCGCGTTGTCGCACTATGTCAGCGGAGACGTCGCTAGTCACGTGTCGGTAACTGCGTCGTTGGGCGCGTCCGTTTGAGCGCGGTAATTTCTCCCGCATGCCATCCAACATGCCCATGAATATTCGCACAAACACGCAACCAATCTGCGTATCCTAGTTGAATGGATCATCGGCAACACACGATCGTTCCAATTCTCGATGCGCGACTGCAGGAGCTCAGAGCGGGCACACGCATGTCTCTCCTGACTCTGGAAGCGAGTATGGACCGAACAGAGTTGATCCGTTGGGGGGTTCTTGTTGTGCTCGGAAATGTCGTGCTCACCGCAGCGGCTACAGCGGCACTGAACGCCCTCAGGCATCTCTGATCAGGTCGCGGGCATATCGACTTCAACGCGGAGTAGGCGTAGGCGCTTTCTGACACGACAGCACAACGAGTGCGGACAGACCTCGTGAGGT